>ONUD01000030.1 GCA_900320925.1 uncultured Eubacteriales bacterium | reverse complement strand
TGGCGGTTTACAGGTTACTACCAGATTATTGTGACTATCAAATAAGACAAAACAACCTCGGTACACAATCGTACCGAGGTTGTTTGATTCAGTCAAGCACACACGCTTTCAGTACCTGACCGATGGGATCACGGATGACAAGATTGGCTTCATTGTCAAAGGGTGTTTCGGACTTGTTAATCAGCACAATCTGGCTTCCCTGGAAATAGCGGATGAAGCTTGCCGCAGGATAGACATTCAAGGAGGTACCCCCGATAATCAGCACATCGCATCGGGCAATGGCACGAATGGCTTTGCGGGTAATATTGTCGTCCAAGCCCTCTTCATAGAGTACTACATCAGGCTTGATAATACCGCCGCAGGTGCATTGGGGAATGCCGGTGCTTTGGGTAATGGCGGAAAGGTCATAGAACTTGCGGCACTTCATGCAGTAATTACGGTGTACGGAGCCGTGCAGTTCATAGACCATTTGACTGCCTGCCATTTGGTGCAGACCGTCAATATTCTGGGTAATGACGGCTTTGAGCTTTCCCATTTCCTCCAGCTTGGCAAGGGCGATGTGGGCATCGTTCGGTTTAGCAGAGGGACAAATCATTTTGTCACGGTAGAATTTGTAAAACTCCTCTGTCTGCCGCAGGAAGAAAGAGTGGCTTAGAATGGTTTCGGGGGGATAGTCATATTTTTGGTTGTACAGACCGTCCACGCTGCGGAAATCAGGGATACCGCTTTCTGTGGAAACGCCGGCACCGCCGAAAAAGACGATATTATTACTGTCATCAATGAGTTTTTTCAGGGATTCATACATATCAAAGCACTTCCTTATGCGATATAGTCAGAGTACAAGTTTGATAAAATCATCAGGAGTGATTGGTTTTATCGTTCCGTCAATAAAATCCTTTATGTTTCTTGTTACGATGCGGAATCGGCAAAGGGTTGTCTTTTGAGGATATAGTCTATCAGAATATTGGTGTCAAGTAGGATTCTCATATTCCATACCTCTGGCTTCTGTATTCTGCAAGTTCTTTTTCTTCATCAAAATCAGGGACGGAACGTCTGAGAGCCTGTAGTTTTTCAAAAGCGGTATCTCTTCTCTGCTGATCTTCGTCAGAAATGGGATACATATCACGAAACAGGGCGATAAAACCCTTGAGTTGTTCTTCACTCAATCTGTTGAATATGCTGTAGGCAATGTCTCTTGTACTCATAGAGCATCTTCCTTTCAGGTTTCGTAGACAGGCATGATCCTTGTCCTGCCTTGCAGGACAAGTTTTTTATCAGGATTCCTCACTGTTGCTTTCAGGAGCGGCACTTTCTTCGGGCAGTTCTTCACTTTCTTCTGTGTCTGTTTCCTCAGTGGGGTCGGGGATGGTTTTGATGTAGTCGTCATCAAATTCAATTGTGATAGATTTTTCCAATTCCTCATACTTGGTGGTATAGTCATTTCTTCTCATGACGGTATCCACGGAGGATTTCCATGACGCCATGCTGTCACCGACATAGTACATGATATGGTAACCGTAGGTCGTTTTGACGATACCTGTATCGCCGGGCTGGCGGTTGGCATCGAACAGCCAGTCATTAAATTCCGTGACCATCTGACCACGGTAGACATTTTCGTACAATCCGCCGCTGGCAGAGGAACTGGGGTCGGAATCGGCATTGTACTGTGTAGCGAGCTTGGAGAAAGATTCTTCGGTGGCATCGCCCTCCTGCCATTCCTTGTAGACCTCATCCGCCTTTTTCTTGGCATTGGCATCACTGCCGTAGGTGTCGGCGGTGAAGAGGATATGGCGGACATTTTTGTTGACGCTTTCATCACGGTAGGGTGTTTTGACCATCATGACAACGGTATAGGAGCTGGTACCCTCAAAGATATAGGTATCATTTTCTTTTCTGCCGCTGTCAAACAGCCATTTTCCTGCATCGGAGGTGGCTTCATAGGCGTATTTTTCATTCAGCGAAGAAGCAACCTGTTCTTCAATGGCTTTCTGATAATCCTCTTCTGTGGGTTCGGAGCCGTCGGAGGATTCGGTGGAGATATTGACATAATCATGGTTTTCGTTCAGGTATTGGGTAATATACTCTTTAAATTCCTCCTGTGTCTTGCACTTGGCAAGGTCATCGGCATAGGCTTTGGCTTTGGTTTTCTGCTGTTCGTCAACGGTCACGGAGGAGTCGGAGGATTCTACCGTACCATAGCCGAATGTGAAACGCAGGAAATCCACATACTGATAGGTTTCCTTATTTTCACTGTAAGTGTCCTCGTACTGTTTGTCCGTGTATTGGAAGCTGTTGTAAAGCTTGTTGTAGTACTTTTGTGCAAGGGCAGTCTCTTCGATATAGGTTCTGACATCCTCTTCGGTCAGTCCCTCACCGAAATTCTTGGCAAGATACTCTTCAAAGGACTGTTCGGCTTCGGCGGCGGCTGATTTCATGGCCTCCATGTTTTCATCAATACTTTTTTTGTCGGTGTCATCCAGTTCCATGCCTTCCTTGAGGGCAGCCTCGCAAAGAACCAGAAGCTGTTTGATTTCGGATTCGGCACTCTCGATGAAGGTATCATACCAGGTGACTTTATTTTCTTCATCGTAGTATTGCTCCTTGGAGCTTTTGGAGGTATCGTAGCTGTAGTAGGAAGCATAATACTGGATGAAATTGGTATAGCTGTTGGTAAAGATCCGCTTGAACATGGGCAGGCTCATGGTATAGTGTTCGGACTTCACGGCAATGTTGTCTCCAAACTTGTTTGCCCCGTTGTTTTCGGAGGAAG
>ONUD01000057.1 GCA_900320925.1 uncultured Eubacteriales bacterium | reverse complement strand
GAGACGAAAAGATACGGTCAACGTCCTCTTTTTGTTCGGGGGGCGTGAAGTAGGCTCCCCAGTAGTGGGTACTGTCGCTGGTGTACGGGAAGAACAGGACATAAGGATTTTCCGAATACTGTGACAGCTTTTCATAGCTTTCCACGGGCATCCGTCCGAAATTGGGTGTAATAAACTCGCACTGCATAATCTCGGTAAAGTTGATATTGCTTCCCACGAAATGGCTGACCTTTTCGATATTCCGGCGGCAGGTATCCATTTCCTGCTGTACTTTCAGCTTGCGTGTCACAAGTGTATCGGTTTTGGACACAAAGAAGCTGACATATTTCATGACGGCTTCCTCACTTGCAGAAAGTTCTCTGGGATTTTTGTATTCCAGTTTCAGTCCTGCCAGTTCCGCCGCATTTTTCAATTCCTGTATTCGGGCAGAATACGGATTTTTATGATGGAGCGGTACAAAGCTCTGCGTATCGGAGTAAAACGACATGGCATCGTCAGGGTGGAACATCTGGGAATCGCCGCAGAATTTGACCACCTTTTCCAATTCCGACATCATGCCGATAATACTGATCGCCTTGACTTGCTTCACTGACACGAAACCACCTCCTTTTTTGATTTATCGAATGAGAAGCTTTCGTTTTTCATCGGAAGAGATCCCATAGCGGGTTGCTTCGATGATGTTGATAATGTTTTTCAGTTCTATCTCACGGAGATAGACATAAGAAATCATCACGATCGTCGGATTCGGTGACAGCCGCAGATGGTGCTTGCAGTAGGAGCAGACCATCACATCTGTCATCTGTGTCTGGTCATTGTACTGTAAACGGGACATCAGTCTGCCGAGATAGGTCGTTCTCGACAGCTCGAACACCTCGCTTACCGTGTCTGCCGAGCAGAATTCGTCCAGCATTTTCGTTGACAGCTTGCCGTAAGGACTCAGCAGGGGCTTAATTTGTTCTGCCGAAAAGCCGTAATATTTTTTCAGGCGAATAATGCGGGACATATTTTCAAAGTCCAGCATAGCGGAAAAAATATCTTTCAGTTCTTTTCTGTCACCCTTGTTTTTGCCTTTGGCGATTGTTTCCATCACCTTGGCATAGGTCTGATTTTGCAGAGCGATCTCCAGCTCTGTGATAGCAATTTTCGTACCGTCTTTGGGGCGGAAAGCCGACAGTACCGCATAGTATCTGCTTCCCTTTAAGGCGGAAAGCATATCATCATAAGAACGGACACTTGCCAGTGCTTTGAGGCTGATATTGGCAAACTTGTCCAGAGACAGCGGCATGGCGTATACATATTCTTCTGCCTTGCCGATGTTCACCATCATCAGACAGCGGATGATCTGTTCGATTTCCATCTTGGAGATGATGAAGTCCGAAAACACCAGGGTATCCTCCAAAGCATATCTTGACAGGGCAAATACATCAAAGTAGATATTCTGTCTCAGCACAGGCTCCAACTGACCGCGGTGTATCTCTGTTTCATTCAATCCGCTCATGACCGCAGCATAGTTGGTTCGCTGTTTGAGATAGGCGGCCAGTTCTGCCACGCTCTTGCATTCGATGAGATTGTCATAATCGCTCTCTTTGAGGCTTTTGCCATACATGGCACGTGCTTTTGCCAGAATGGCGTTGGATGACTGCGATGACATGAAATCCCTCCTCACTGCATCTCCAGCACATTTTGGACAATCCTTTCCACCCATGCATTCCCGTTTTCAGCATAGGCAGCTTCCAAACGCTCGGATATGGCATCGTTTTTTTCACGGATTCGCTTCAGTTTTTCATCGGCACGTTTTTGAGCCGTTTGCTGGTTGATGGCGATTCGTTTTTTGGCTCTTTCGAGATAATCCGTTTTGATTTTCTCTTTTTTCAGGATAATCTGGTGTTCATAATCCACCTTGGTTTTTTGAGCCTTGTCATTGAGTTCACGGGCTTTTTTATCCATTTCGACAATTTTGGCAATCATGTCCTCCACAGAACCACCTCCTTTTTCCGTATCCATTATATACCTCTTTTTTTCGTTTGACAAGGGACAAGCCGATGAATTTGTAGATTTTTTCATCAAAAGTGTCCAGCAGCGGATATTGCAAAACGGAGAAAAATATGATACCCTTGTGGAGAGGTGATGCAGTATGGAAAACGGGATTCCGAACAGCCTGTCGGATGTATTGGAGAGTGTCGGGATCAAAAGAGTGTTTGAACAGGATTCCGTCATCTACGACCAAGGCGAAAAGGCGGATTATTTTTATTATCTGAAAAAGGGACGGGTACGGGTGTTTCTCACATCCGAAAGCGGCATGGAAAAAACACTGTCCATCATTGAAAAGGGAGATATTCTGGGGGAAGCCGCCTTTTTTGACGGGAAGCCGAGAATTTCCTCTGCGTGTGCGGTTCTCCGCAGTGAGCTGGTGGCAATTGACAGGGAAACGCTGACCGAAATGATACAGCAGTACCCGCAGATCGCATTGGAACTGTTCCGTCTCCAGGCACGTACGATTCGGATATTGTCCGCCCAACTGGACAGCATGACGTTCATGGATGCCAAAGGCAGGATTGCATGGTTTTTGCTTCAGGCGAATGAAACGGACGTGCGTACTACCCATGAGGAAATTGCTGCGGTCATCGGCGTTTCCCGAGTGACGGTCAGCAAGATTATGGCGGTTCTGGTACGGGACGGCATTGTCAAAACAGGCTACAAAACCATCCGAATATTGGACAAAAACCGTTTGGAAATGCTTTGCGAATCAAAGAATTTGTGATACAATAGAGAAAGGACAGATATCAGTGACAGAACCAACAGAATCGGCAGTCTATGAACTGCTCAATGAATTGGGCGTGGCATATCAGCGTGTCAGTCACGCCCCTGCGGCCACCATGGAGGACTGCATCAAAATTGATGAACAGCTCGGGGTGGAGATGTGCAAGAACCTTTTCCTCTGCAACCGTCAGAAAACGGCATTTTATCTGCTGATGATGCCCGCCGATAAGGAGTTCCGTACCAAGGATCTCTCCCGGCAAATCAACAGTGCCAGACTTTCTTTTGCAGGGGCGGAATGGATGCAGGAATTTTTGGGGCTTCAGCCCGGGGCAGTGAGTGTATTGGGGTTGATGAACGACAAAGACCACCGTGTACAGTTGTTGATTGATGAAGATGTCCTGCAAAAGGAATTTGTCGGCTGTCACCCCTGCGTCAATACCGCCAGCCTGAAAATGACTGTCCGTGACCTGACGGAAAAATTCCTGCTCGCAGTGGGGCATGACCCCATCATGGTGACATTATGAATGATTTTGACAGTCTGCTGGAAGCGGTGATGGAGGAAGCCACTGCCGCAGGGATTCCCGTATCAGACCATATACAGCCCCATGTACTTGTCAACAGACGTGCCAAAAAGCGTTTCGGACAGTGTATCTTCAAAGACGGCACTTACACGATTGAACTTTCTGTCCGTTTGCTGGAGGCTCCCGAACATTCCTGCAAGCAGACCATTGCCCATGAATTGATTCATACCTGCCAGGGGTGCGGCAATCACGGGGCTTTGTTCCTGCACTATGCAGAAATCCTGAACCGCCGCTTTGGCTATCATATCAAGCGTACCAACTCCTGTGAGGAAATGGGCATTGCACCTCGGGCAGATGCCAAAAATGTACACTATATTCTTTTGTGTGAGCAATGTGGCAAGCAGATTCAACGGGAACGCTATTCATCAGCGGTTGCCAATCCCTCTCGTTATCGGTGCCGCTGCGGAGGAAGGCTCAGACGTATCAAATAGGGGGTACTATGAACATACAGTTAATTTGTCCGCTGTGCGGCAGGGATTTGAAGCGGAATGACCCAACATGGTACTGTGAGGGAAACCACAGCTTTGACATCGCCCGTCAGGGATATGTCAATCTGTTGCCTGTGCAGAACAAAAAGTCCCTGCACCCGGGGGATACCAAGGAAATGCTGGCGGCAAGACGGATATTTCTCAATCAGGGACATTATCTGCCGATTGAAGAAAGCGTGATTCGTGCCATACAGCAGTACTGTCAAAAAGAAACACCGGTTTTGGCAGATATCGGCTGTGGAGAGGGATATTATACCGTATCATTTGAAAAAGCCTGCCATGCGGAATGTGTCGGCATTGACATTGCCAAGGACGGTGTGAGAATGGCCTGTGCAAGGAGCAGGACGGTGACATGGCTGGTGGCAACCGCTTCCCGACTGCCGCTGAAAGACAGTTCCGTGGATTGTGTAACGGCCATGTTCTCTCTGTTTTTGCCGCAGGAATATGCAAGGATACTGAGACAGGGGGGCTGTGTGATAGAGGTCACGGCAGGCGAAGACCATCTGCGGGAACTGAAAAGCATTATCTATGAAGAAGTCTTTGAACAGCACAAGCACCTGCCAAATTGTGGCAGTGAACTGACAGAAGCGGAATGCAGGGAGTACCGCTTTCCGCTGACACTTTCTGACAGCGAACTGCAAACCCTGCTGATGATGACACCGCATTTCTGGCGGATTAAAAAGGAACGAAGGGAAGCCTTGTCTGCCGTCAGTCAGCTTACGGTGACGGTGCATTATCGGGTCAGAGTCATGAAAAAGAAATGAGGATGAAGTGATGAAAAAAATAGGAGTCGCCGTGATGGCGGCATTGTTAATGGCGGCTGTCTGCGGCTGTGAGGAGGGAGAGCCGCCGCTTTCCACCGTTTCGGACACGTCTGTTTCACAAGCCGAAACATCGGTTATCTCCAAAAACAAGACGGACACCGTTTCTGTCCCGAGTGAAAGCATCCCTTTTGAAGAGGCCTGTGCCATTCTTGATACCTGCGGTGCAAAAGAAACAGGATTGCCGCAGAGTATGAAAGACTTTCAGAAATACTATTTCGGCACAGTGCAGTATTATGGCAAGGCATATTATTCAATCTATCCCTATGTAGAGAGCAATGACCAAAAGATATTTGTCGGCACCAATCTGCTGGTTTCATGCAGCGACGGCGGGCTTGTCCTGAAAAAGAGCTGGCTCGGTGTGTATGAAGAGGTGCCTACAGGCACCGCCGCAGAGGATCTCTCTTGGAAAGAGCAGTATCCTGATGCCAAAATCTCTCCGACAGATGCGGTCAAGGTTCTTGCCGAAAAAAATCTCGGGCTGGAACGTCCGCTGTCGGATTATGTGTTTGAATTTCTGGAAGAAACGGAAACCGCACAGGGGATTCCCTGTTACATGGTCACACCCAAGATGGAGCTGACCAACTCCACACAGCTTTTGAAAAAAATGTATCTCAGTGCAGACGGAAGCGGTGCAGTCTTTCAGGCTGTTTCCGCTGGAGAATATACACAACTGGCATAGAAAGGACAATGCAACATGATTGTGAAACCAAAAGTAAGAGGATTTATTTGTACGACGGCTCATCCTGATGGCTGTAAGGCACTGGTGCAGTCACAAATTGACTACGTGAAAGCACAGCCCCATGCCAAAGGCTTTCAAAAGGTACTCGTCATCGGTGCTTCCATGGGCTACGGACTGGCTTCCCGTATCACGGCAGCGTATTCCTTTGGAGCTGCCACCATCGGTGTCATTTTTGATAAGCCTGCTTCAGGCAGCAGAACCGCCAGTGCCGGTTGGTACAATACAGCGGCTTTTGAGGAACTGGCTCATGCAGACGGACTGTATGCCAAAACCGTCAACGGGGATGCTTATTCCAAGGATATCAAAGACAAAGTGATAACGCTGATCAAGCAGGATTTAGGCAAGGTCGATTTGGTCGTGTACAGTCTTGCGGCTCCCAGACGTACCATGCCCGATGGAACGGTTTACAGCTCCGTGCTGAAAACAGTCGGTGAACCCTATACCAACAAAACCATTGACCTGAAAAACAATACCGTCAGTGATATTACGGTTGCCCCCGCTTCCGAAGAGGAAATCAACGCTACTGTCAAGGTCATGGGTGGCGAGGACTGGCAGGACTGGGTGGAAGCCCTGAAAGCCGCAGATGCCATAGAAGAAGATGCCGTAACGGTGGCATACTCCTATATCGGCCCCGCCATTACCCACCCCATGTATGCGGACGGCTCCATCGGCAAGGCTAAAGACCATCTGTTTGCCACGGCACAGAAAATGACCGCCGCTCCGGACGGGATCAGGGCTTATATCTCCGTCAACAAGGCTCTCGTTACACAGTCCAGTGCCGCTATTCCGATTGTTCCCCTGTATATCTCCATCTTGTACAAGGTCATGAAAGAACAGGGCGTGCATGAGGGCTGTATTGAGCAGATGTGCCGTCTTTTCAATACCAAGCTGACCAAAGAACAGGCCGTCACCGATGAACCGTGCCGTATCCGCATGGACGACCTTGAAATGGCAGACAGTGTCCAAAATGCAGTCAACCGCCTCTGGACAGAGATTGCAAGCGGCAATCTTGACACCCATGCCGATTTGGCAGGCTACCATGCCGATTTTTACAAGCTGTTCGGCTTTGGGGCAGACGGTATCGACTATGAGAAAGATATTGCAATTGACAGAGCCATTGCAGCCGTGTGAGCAAAAGCAAAACCGACCCGATACCGCTTGGTATCGGATCGGTTTTTTCAGTTAGTTCTGCGGCGTACCAGCAAAAGGCAAAACAGAATGAAAGAAAGCGATACAATGACGGAAAGTGCCAGAATCACTTGGTGGTAATCGCCTCCTGTATGAGGAACGTCAACGGCTGCGGCATTGACGGTGGAAGCATATTCCTCTGCCGAGAAGATCCAGCGGATTTTTCCTTCGGTGGTACGCAGCTGTCCGTCTGTTTTGCGGTTCACGTGCAGCCGCAGCCGCAGATTGCGGTTCTGCCCGCCCTCCAGCTCGGCCAGCAGGATCTTTTCCGACAGGTCACTTGCCGTATACAGGGTGTTGCCCTTGTCGTCCAGCACGGAAAAAGAAAGCTCTTCCATGACCGGCTGAAATTCCTCCGACACCGCTTCGGCACGAATATACACTCTTGCTGTCCTGGAATCCGGGTCATGGACATTGACGGTACGTGACACATCGCACCCGGGATACAGGGCAGTGAAATTGCAGAACAATTCGTTGCTTCCGGCAATGCTCACAAAGCTTTTGGCATCGCCCTCAAAAATGACATCACTTTCTGCTGCACGAACCGTTGTAAACGTGAGGATAATCCCCAACAGGATAGCCGTACAGCAAACTGTCAGTGTTCTTTTCATTCTTACAGCACACCTCCGTATAAAAACAACCATGCCACTCTATGCGTCTTTATACATTGTATGCCTGTCTGTCAAAAAATATGCATTCGTTATGTCAATTCATTGCCAATGATTCGAATGGCGGCGGCCAGTGCTTCGGCTTCGTCCTCGCCGCTGCATTCTACTTCGATCTCCGCACCGCACTTGATACACCCCATCATGATGTTCAGCAGGCTCTTCCCGTCAATCTTCTGGTCTTTAAAAAGAATCGTGACACTGCTGGCAAAGCGGTTCATCTCATCGACAAATTCTCCTGCACTTCTCAGATGCAGTCCCGCAGGGTCCGTCACCAATATTTTACAGCTTACCATTTTTTCCACTTCCTCTCTCCCTTCATTATACACAAGTCACAAGTAAAATCAAGCATTTTACGGAAATTTACGCCATACGGCGAAATGGCGATTTTTGTCTGTTGAATCAAGAAAATTATTGGATTTGTTATTGAAATCATCCGATAAATGAGTTACAATAAGGTTGGAAATCAGCATTTCGGAAAATGGAGGAAAAGGCAATGGCTTTGAAATTAGACAAGATTACAGGAACGGATGAGATATTCAAAAATCCCGAATACCTTGCGGATTCCGTGATTTTTAATGCTATCGAGTCGGCAAGACAGGAAGAGGGATACGATCTGTATTCCGACCATAGGAACGTGATTATCTCCACATCCCAAAAAGGACACCGTGTCTGGATATGGACGGCTTCCGCCATCAAAAATGATACGGCAAAACTCATTGATATCTGCCGTTTTTTGCGGGACTGCCATATCCCCAAGGCAGAAATCTATGTCAAGCAGGATGTATCGGGCAACCTCTCCGATTTGTATGCACTGACCTCACTGGATCTGGATTATGTGGTAAAGGATGAATTTTCCCTTGCCGTGTTCACGCAGAAAAGCATGGCAAAAGCAGAAATGCCTGCCGCAAAAGACGGTGAAACCATCCTGCACGTTGACCGCCGGAATCCCGAACACGTCAGAATGGTCAGGGACTTTTATGAACAGTGCCGGGAAGAGTTTGGCTGGCAGGAGAAATTCGACCGCAAGGTAGAGGAATATCTTGCCATGGAGCTGTATGCACTGGTCAAGGACGGAAAAATCATGGCGTTGGCTGCCATCGGCAGTAAAACAGACGAGTATATGCGTATTAAGTCCATTGCTGTCTTAAAGCATGAAAGGCGGAAGGGCTACGGCACCAAAATGTGTACGTTTGTATCCAATGTCATCAAGGACAGCGGACACCTGCCGATTCTTTATTCTCATGTCGGCAATGCCCCTGCCATGGCTCTCTGGAACAAAACGGGCTTCAAGCTCAACAATAAGCTCTATCTTCTCAAAATTGAAGATGCGGAATAACCAAAAAACCGACGGGCAGGATGTCCGTCGGTTTTTTTGAGCTGAAAGATTTTGGAACAGGAACGCTTATCTTTTTTTCTTTTTATTGCTTCTTGTCGGACCACTCTTGACAGGAGCCGTTTTGACAGGAGCTTCTTCGGGGACTTCTTCTTTCTGTCCGTCAGAAAGATAGTTGTAGACCAGAGCCGCCAATACACCGCCGACCAGCGGAGCAACAATGAAAATCCATACATTGGCAAATGCCTCGCCGCCTGCAAAAATGGCAGGACCGAAGCTTCTGGCAGGGTTCACGGATGTACCCGTGAAGAAAATACCGAAAATATGCACGAGTGTCAGTGTCAGACCAATGACAAGACCTGCTACTGCACCGTTAGACACCTTGGATGTCACGCCCAGAATGGCAATGACAAACACAAATGTCAGAATGATCTCAATCAGGAGCGTTGCCCATACATTGCCGGAATAAACACTGTTCGTACCAAGACCCGTGTCGGTGCTGAAGAAAATACACAGGAATGCACCGCCGATGATAGCACCAATAAACTGTGATGCTATATAAGCACCAAACTCTTTGCCCGTCATTTTTTTGCTGACGAGCATGGCAATGGAAACCGCAGGATTGATATGGCAGCCTGAGATATTGCCAATCGAGTAGGCCATTGCCACAATTACCAGACCGAATGCAACGGCTGTCATAAAGTAGGCAGGGTCAAATACGTTTTTGGCACATTTGAGTGCGGTTGCCGTTCCGCAGCCGAAAAATACCAGTACAAATGTCCCGATACATTCCGCTACACATTTTTTCCATAACTGCATAAATGATACCTCCGTGAAATCAAATTTTTTTGCTCCCTTCCGTCAAAATTCTTTCAGCCCGAAACCCTATTTCCATTATATCGTATCGTTTTATTTTTTTCAACCATATTTTGCGATTCTTCTTGATAAAAAATTGTGTCTGTTCAACAATAACGGTGCATTCCCTGCTTTCCAAGGAAATGCACCGTCATACTTTTGGTTTCATTTTCAATTATACGATGTCCCAATAGCCGTCAAGGGTGGCAAAATAATCCTCCACGGTTTCGGGACGGCGGATTTCTACAACAGAACCGTCCTCTCTGAGCAGCAGTTCCGCTGATTTCAGCTTGCCGTTATAGTTGTAGCCCATGGCAAAACCGTGAGCACCGGTATCATGGATGACCAAAAGATCCCCGATGTCGATTTTCGGCAGTTTTCTGTCAATGGCGAATTTGTCATTGTTTTCGCAAAGAGAACCTGTAATATCATACACATGGTCACAAGGTGCATTTTCCTTGCCGAGCACGGTAATATGGTGATAGGCTCCGTACATGGCAGGACGCATGAGGTTCACCGCACACGCATCGACACCGATATATTCTTTGTAGATATGCTTTTCATGGATGGCTCTTGTCACTAAATGGCCGTAGGGAGCAAGCATAAATCTGCCAAGCTCCGTGTAGATACTGACATCGCCCATGCCGGCAGGGACAAGAATCTCTTCAAAGGCCTGTCGGACACCCTCGCCAATCACAAGAATATCATTCGGCTCCTTGTCGGGGGTATACGGTACACCGACACCGCCTGACAGATTGATAAAGGCGATATGTACGCCGGTTTCCTGCTGAAGCTCCACGGCAAGCTTGAATAAAATCCGTGCCAATGTCGGATAATATTCATTGGAAACAGTATTGCTGGCAAGGAACGAATGGATACCAAACTCCTTTGCCCCCAGCTCCTTCAAGCGGAGGAAAGCTTCCTTGATTTGCTCCCGTGTCATGCCGTATTTGGCATCGCCGGGATTGTCCATGATGGTGGTGGAGATGGAGAACTTGCCGCCGGGATTAAAACGACAGCTGATGGTTTCGGGGATACCGCAGGTATCTTTGAGCATATCAATGTGGGTAATATCGTCCAAATTGATGATAGCCCCGATCTCATTGGCATAACGAAATTCCTCGGCAGGGGTATCATTGGACGAAAACATGATATCAGGATTCCTGAAACCGCACCGCCTGCTCATCAGCAGTTCTGCATAGGACGAACAGTCTGTTCCGCATCCTTCTTCTTTCAGGATTTTGAGAATGGTGGGGTTGGGGGTTGCTTTGACGGCAAAGAACTCTTTATACCCTTTGTTCCATGCAAAAGCCTGTTTCAGCTTTCGGGCATTTTCACGGATGCCCTCTTCATCGTAAATATGGAACGGTGTAGGATATTCTGCGGCAATTTCTTCCGCTTTTTCTTTGGTAATGAACGGTATTTTCAACATCTTCAAATCCTCCCGAAAGTAAAAAACATAGCTTTATTCTACAATAATCCCCACCGTTTTGTCAATATTTTACCGCAATTTTCATTGCAGAAAGTGATATTTTATGAAAAAAGCTTTGTCAGCCAACCCGTATGATAGGACATTGGCCGTTATTTACTGTTTGAACGTGACTGACTATCTCTTCACGCTGGTATTAATCTCCAGCGGGCTGTTTGTGGAAGCCAATCCCCTGCTGTATACACACATCAACACTTCCAGCGGCTGGCTCCTGAAATGTATTCTGCCGCTGGTACTTCTCACCTATCTGCATTGTCGGCTGTCGGTTTCCCCTCCGAAAAATCCCAAGCCGGTCAGACTGCTGTTGACACTCATTCTTTCCTACTATGCCCTCATCAATGCCTTCCATCTGTTCTGGCTGGGTTATACCATCATTCTGTTTTTGTGACATGGTTAATCAGACCGCCGTCTGCAATAATCTGCTGGATAAAGGGCGGAAACGGTTCTGCCTGATAAGTTTTGCCTGTGGTGACATCGGTAATGATGCCCGTATCAAAGTCCACGGCTACCTCATCTCCCTTTTGTATCTCTTTGGCAGCGGCATCGCACTCCAAAATCGGCAAACCGATATTGATGGCATTACGGTAGAAAATTCTGGCAAACGTGGAAGCAATCACGCAGCTAATGCCCGAAGCCTTGATGGCAATGGGAGCGTGTTCTCTTGACGAACCGCAGCCAAAGTTCTTTTCCGCCACCATGATGTCCCCTTCTTGAACATTTTTGGTAAAGTCTATATCAATATCCTCCATGCAGTGGGAAGCCAATTCCTTGTGGGAGCTGGTATTGAGGTATCTGGCAGGAATGATGACATCGGTATCGACATTATCACCGTATTTATGTACTGTACCCTGTGCTTTCATCGGAAACATTCCTTTCTTATTTCACAATTTTTTCGGGGTCTGTAATATAGCCTGCCACGGCACTGGCAGCCGCTACCGTAGGACTGGCAAGATACACCTCGGATTCCACATGACCCATTCTGCCGACAAAATTCCTGTTGGTGGTGGAAATGGCACGTTCCCCTTTGGCAAGAATGCCCATATGACCGCCTAGGCATGGCCCGCAGGTCGGTGTCGAAATCACGGCACCCGCCTCGATGAAAATATCAAACAATCCCTCATGCATCGCCTGCAAATACACGCTTTGTGTACTGGGGATAATAATACATCTGACACCCTTTGCCACCTTGTTGCCTTTCAGCACGGCAGCAGCAGCTCTCAAGTCAGAGATTCTGCCGTTGGTACAGGAGCCAATGACCGCCTGTTGAATTTTCACTTCCGTTTCACCAATCTCGTCCACTGTTCTGGCATTTTCCGGCAGGTGGGGGAATGCCACTGTCGGACGCAGAGCGGACAGGTCTATGGTATACTCCTCATCATACTCGGCATCAGGGTCGGCGGTATACTCTTTTGCTTCCCCTTGGAATCGTCCCTGTGTATAGGCTCTGGTAATGTCATCCACGGGGAAGATACCATTTTTTGCCCCCGCTTCAATCGCCATGTTGGCAATGCACAGCCTGTCATCTATCGACAGATACTGCAAGCCGTCACCAAAAAACTCCATGGAACGGTACAATGCCCCGTCGACACCGATCATTCCGATGATATGCAGAATAATATCCTTACCGCTGATAAATTTGGCAGGCTTGCCCACCAAATTGAACTTGATAGCGGAGGGGACTTTGAACCACGTTTTACCGCTAATCATGCCTGCCGCCATATCGGTAGAGCCGACACCTGTGGAAAATGCTCCCAATGCCCCATAGGTACAGGTGTGGGAATCTGCCCCGATACAAAGACTGCCCGGACCTACCAGACCCTTTTCCGGCAGAAGGGCGTGTTCGATTCCCATCTGACCAACATCAAAAAAGTTTTTAATATCATACTTATCGGCAAAGTTTCTTACCTGAAGGCACTGTTCCGCCGCTTTGATATCCTTATTCGGTGTAAAGTGGTCCATGACCATAGCAATTTTGGTGTTATCAAAAACCTCCGTAGCCTTTCCGCCATTGAACACGTTGATGGCAACGGGTGAAGTAATATCGTTGCCCAGTACCATATCCAGTTTTGCTTCAATCAACTGTCCTGCCTTGACCGATGCAAGCCCTGCATGGGCGGCAAGAATTTTCTGTGACATTGTCATTCCCATCGTGAGTGACCTCCCTGATTTTTTCAATACTTTATTATCGCATACTTGCCTCTAAAAGAATGTAAACTGTGATACAATATACCGCCGCTATGGCGGACAGCCGATTCCATGCCCATTACCCCCAACTTATCAGGATTTGTCTGCCAACAGGGGTTTGATGGCCTGATAGATTTGGCTGACCTTTTTGCCGTCCATGTACTTCTTCATCATGGCGGCATTGATCTCCATTTTCGTGTCATAGCTCCTGATACACTTGAGGGCAAAAGCCATATCCTCTTCATCACTGAGCAAACGGCGTACTTTCTGCTCAAGATCGTCAAGTGCTTCTTCCTTGGTCACAAGACTTTTGACAATGCTGACATCCGCCCCCAGCTTTTTCCAATAATCTACCAGACAGTTGAAACCATTGTCTTTCGTTACAATATAATAACAGGCTTTTCGTTCACTTTGACTGATAACATATCCTAAAAAAGAGGACAACTGGAAGTCAAGGGCATTTTTATAGCCAACCCGTACACGCTGCGTACTGACGGCCGCTTTGGTATTGCTCAGTACGGAATGGAGGTCAAAGGACATTTTGTCTGCGTTTTTGCTGTAAAAAATGCAGATGGAATCATTCTTTCCCCGATTTTCAATACCGCCGAACCCGTCCGACCGCACATTTTCATAGTCCACCAGAAAATAATTGGTGATATTCTTATGGAATATATTTTTATGGCTGCTGATGATAATATCGGTAATTGCCGCTGCTTCGGTTTTTAAACGTTTTTTCTTTTTTTCCTTTTCTGACATTTTCCTGCACCATCCTCCGTTTTGTTACATCTTTTTATCTCAAAGATAGCACAAACAGAATGGTAAGTCAAGAAAAAGTCAGTCGTTCCGCTGTCTTGAAAACAGAAAGCTTCTTGCCTGTCAGGGTGACATACTCCCCCACCTATAGAGGTGGGGGCTTCTCGCTCAAGTACGGCAACCCGTACAGTTGGGGCGAGCTATCCCCGTGTG
>ONUD01000084.1 GCA_900320925.1 uncultured Eubacteriales bacterium | reverse complement strand
GCCTATGTGTTCCGTACCAGAATCGAACTGCGTCAGATTGGTGTCAGGGATGAGGCCAAAATGACAGGCGGACTGGGAATCTGCGGCAGACCATTCTGCTGTGGGTCATTTTTGGGAGAGTTCCAGCCGGTTTCCATCAAGATGGCAAAGGAACAGGGAATGTCCCTGAATCCTGTCAAAATATCGGGGACGTGCGGCAGACTGATGTGCTGTTTGAAGTATGAGCAGGATGCTTATACGGATCTGCTCAAAAAGACACCAAAGATTGGGGCAATTGTCAACACTCCTGACGGAAAGGGGACGGTCATTGATGCCAACCTGATTACAGGTAAGCTGTCGGTTTCCCTCCACCGCTCTCCCAATGCGGCGGCACATACCTATACGACCGATCAGGTGACTATCATCAAGGATGCACAAATCAAAATCGACAAGGCAGAACTGGAAAAACTGAAAAAATTAGAAAAAGATTGAGGAGGTTACAAAAATGGGACTGTTTGACAGAATACAGGAAACAAAAGAGGCTTCTCCGAAAAGTGTTGCTGTCACACTGGAGCGACTCCCTGAAAATCTGGAGGAGATGAAACAGCTCCCCCAAGCGGCACTTGCTACACCGTTCATGACAGCCGCACTGGCAGTATGTGCCTATTGCTGCTATGCCGTGGACAGCGGTGCCGGCAGGGATATGCTGAACTTCCTCAAAGGTCCGAAGCCGCTTTCCAACTATGACATTCAGTTTCTGAATGACAGGCTGAGAGGTCAGCAGTATCTGCCGTTTTCCTACTTTGAGGGGGCGGTGCCGTCCAATGGCTACCGTCCTGATGAACCGTACAGAATCACATTTTTTGAGGACGCATATACCTATCAGAATGAGGGCTATGCCAAGCTGAATGTCCGTTCGGGCGGTGCAGACAGTCCCCGTCAGATTGTCCTGAGAAAAAAAGGAGAACAGTGGTTTTTATGGGAGCAGTATCTTCTGGTGGGTATCAGACCCCCTGTCCAAAACGATGACTGGGCATAAGAGGAGTGAACAATCATGAAGCAATATACCGTGACGGGCATGAGCTGTGCGGCTTGTCAGGCACGGGTGGAAAAAGCGGTATCGGGTGTTGAAGGTGTAACGGCTTGCAGTGTCAGTCTGCTGACCAACTCCATGGGGGTGGAGGGAAATGTTCGTGACAGTGATATTATCAGAGCCGTGCAAAAGGCAGGCTACGGGGCATCGCTAAAAGGACAGGCTTCCAAAGAGGAGGAAGCACTCAAAGACCGTGAAACACCTGTCCTCCAAAAAAGACTTTTTGTATCACTGGGATTTTTGATAGGATTGATGTACTTTTCCATGGGGGTGCCTATGTTCGGCTTTCCCGTGCCGCCGTTCATGCAGGGCAATTATATTGCCATGGGACTGGTGCAGTTACTTTTGGCGGGTATTGTCATGGTCATCAATCAGAAGTTCTTTATCAGCGGCTTTCAAAGCCTGTTCCACGGTTCCCCCAATATGGATACACTGATTGCCGTAGGTTCGTCAGCGGCATTTATTTACAGTACGGTCATGCTGTTTGCCATGACGGCGGACAGGGCAAATGAACCTATGTATACACATGAGTTTTACTTTGAATCGGCGGCAATGATACTGACCTTGATTACGGTCGGCAAAATGCTGGAAGCCTACTCCAAGGGTAAAACAACCAATGCCTTGAAAAGTCTGATGAAGCTTGCCCCAAAGACGGCCAATGTCATTCGTGACGGCAAAGAAATGACCGTGGCAATAGAGGAAGTTGCAAAAGGAGATATTTTTGTTGTCAGACCGGGGGAGAGTATCCCTGTGGACGGTGAGGTGATGGAGGGGAACAGTGCGGTAAATGAATCGGCTCTGACAGGGGAGAGTATCCCCGTTGACAAGACCGTGGGCAGTACGGTATCCTCTGCAACGGTCAATCAGTCGGGATTCCTGCAATGCCGTGCCTTGAGAGTGGGGGAGGATACCACCCTTTCACAAATCATTGCCATGATGAGCGATGCCGCCGCTACCAAAGCTCCTGTTGCCAGAATTGCCGATAAGATTTCTGCTGTATTCGTGCCGGCAGTGATGGGAATTGCCGCTGTGACCATTCTCATATGGCTGTTGCTGGGGGCGGGTGTCGGTACGGCTCTGGCAAAGGGCATTTGTGTATTGGTGGTGTCATGCCCGTGTGCTTTGGGACTGGCAACCCCTGTCGCTGTCATGGTGGGAAACGGTGTCGGAGCAAAAAACGGCATTCTCTTCAAAACGGCGGAAGCTTTGCAGGAAACAGGCAAACTGCAAATCATTGCCCTTGACAAAACAGGTACCATTACCAATGGCAAGCCGTCCGTGACAGATGTGATAGGGGAGGACAGCCTGCTGTATGATGCCAAGTCACTCGAAAGCAGGAGCGAACATCCCCTTGCCAAGGCGATTACGTCATACGGTGATACGGCAGTGGGCAAGGTGACGGATTTCAAGGCACTGGTCGGCCATGGTTTGACAGGTAAGGTTGACGGCAACACCATTGTCGGCGGCAGTTTGCCATTTATTTCAGAAATATGCGTGATTCCAAACAATATGCGTCAAACGGCAGAGGCACTTTCCGAACAGGGCAAAACACCGATGCTGTTTGCCAAAAATGGGGAACTGCTGGGGATCATTGCCGTAGCCGATACCATCAAGGAGGATTCGCCACGGGCGGTCAGGGAACTGCAACACATGGGAATCCGTGTCGTCATGCTGACAGGCGACAATGAAAGAACAGCAAAGGCCATCGCCAAACAGGCAGGTGTCGATGAAGTCATTGCAGGGGTGCGTCCCGACGGCAAGGAGGAAGCTGTCAGAAAACTGTCCCGCAAAGGCAGAGTCGGTATGGTCGGGGATGGAATCAATGATGCTCCCGCACTGGTGAGAGCCAATGTCGGCATTGCCATCGGGGCAGGGACAGATGTTGCCATGGATGCGGCAGAGGTGGTGATGATGAAGAGCCGCCTGACAGATGTGGCGGCGGCAGTAAGACTGTCACGGCAGACCTACCGCAATATCCTGCAAAACCTGTTTTGGGCATTGTTCTATAATGCCCTGCTGATACCGTTAGCGGCAGGGGTCTATGGATACTGGGGGATTGGCATGACACCCATGTGGGCGGCAGCGGCAATGAGTGTGTCCAGTGTGTTTGTGGTTAGCAATGCCCTGCGGCTGAACCGGTTCCGGCTGTTTGACAGCAGGCATGACAAGACTGTCAAGCGTCCTGTGCAGGAAACGGAAGCTCTGTACAAGACCTTGTTTGTCAAAGGCATGATGTGTCCGCATTGTGAAGCCACCGTGCAGAAAGCACTGGAAGAGCTTGACGGCGTTGTACGTGCCGAAGCCAGCTACCAAAAAGGTACGGTCATGATAGAACTGTCACACGATGTATCCCACCGTGCCATGAAAAAAGCCCTCAGAGCCAAAGGGTACAGACTTCTCAAACACGGAAATCAAGTTTGAAATTATCAATGAGCAAATTTTCAAATGTGTTGTGACAATGCACCAATTCATTTTCCCGATGAACGATATGACAATGGATACTGCGTTGCCGCCACGCTCCCTCCGTCAAAAGCTGGACAACTT
>ONUD01000058.1 GCA_900320925.1 uncultured Eubacteriales bacterium | reverse complement strand
GCCGTCCTTGGAATAGACGACACCGTTGATAGATTGATATTTTTCGTGGTTTTCGTCAAAGTTGATAGCTGTCAGGGTATTGCCGCAGGCATCAAAGATGTCCCTGAAATCAATGCTATCGGTCACGCTGGCAGGAATGGTAATGCTTTTCAGACCGCTCGAATTTTTGAACGTGCGGTTGTCAATCCATTTGGTGCCGTCCTTGATGGTCACATTCGTCACGGCACCTTTGGTTGCATAAGAAGTGCCGCCAAAGTAAACCACACCGTCCGGCTGACGATCCATCCAGCCGCTTGCATCAAATGCATGATCTTCCAGATACATTCTCTTCTGGGGAACATTATAGAAGTTCACAAGACTCGGTGTATTGTAGAATGATTCATTATCAACTCTTTCCAGACTGTCACTGAAATAAACAGTTCTGAGTGAGGTACAGTTTTTAAAGGCAGAATCATCAATGTATTTCACGCCGCCTGTCCTGACGGTTTCCAAGCTGATACAGCCGTTGAAGCTGTTGGAACTGATGTAATCAATCACAGCGTCCGCAGGGAATGTCAGATTTTTCAGGCTGGAGCAGTTCTGGAACGCATTGTAGCTGATATACTTTAATGCGTTGCTAAACGTAAGCGTTGCCAGTGAACGGCAGTTATAGAAAGCATAGCCGTCAATTCCCTGAAGGGTATCAGGGGCATTGAACGCTGTCAGAGCCGTACACTCATAGAATGCCTGATAGTTGATCCTTGTCAGAGCCGAATTTTCGCCGAAATTGACTTTTTGCAGATTGCGGCAGTTATAGAACGCATAGCTGTCGATGGTCTCCACCACATCGGGAATGGTCACTTCCGCAATATTGGTTTCCTGGAACGCCGAGTTTGGCACGGTTGTCATGACTTCTGAGAGTGTCACAGAGGTCACGGCATTACAGTACCGGAAAGCACTGCTGCCCAGTGTCGTCAGACCTGCGGGAAGATCCACTCTGGTGAAAAGCCGGCAGCTTTCAAAGGCAGAATTGCCGATTTTTTTCAAGCCCGACGGGAATGTCACATCCCTCAGATAGTAACAGCGATAAAATGCACCCTCGCCAATCTCTTTCAGTGTTGCAGGAAACGTAACGGACGTGATTTTAGACTCACGGAACGCATTGTTGCCGATTACTTCTACGGTCGTATCGGCAATCGTATCAGGAATGACCACTTCGGTATCTGCACCAATGTACTTGACAATGGTGACGGTGCCGAGATCATTGATCTGGTACTCATAATCTCCCTCTGTCAGGGTATCCGCTGCACTGACGGTCACGTTCGTACCGACCACGCTGCCCAAGGATACGCTTGCACCCGTACCTGCCACCATGGCAATGGCCATAGAGCCTGCAAGGATTTTTCTTAATATACTCGATTTCACGGTCATCACACCTTTTAAAAAATTTCCACAACAATTATAACACATCTATCATATTTTTTCAATACATTTCCGAAAAAATCCAAATTTTACCGCACTACCAGCCACACCAGATTCATGACTGCCGTTACAGCCATCATGACAAACAGCGTCTTTTTTTCAAAGGGGTTGTATCGGCGAAACGCAAATATCATGGTGCCGACCGATGCGGCGAATGTCATGCAGGAGAGGTAGAAACGCGGCATTTCTATCGTCATAGCCGACAAAACCGCAAAAATCAGAAAGCTGAGAAAGCATTTTTTGAAAAGCTTTCCCGATTGGGTGATTTTCAGGGAGATGATGAATGCCCATATCAGAGAAGCCGCCCATGTGGGGGCATAGATAAAGTTGAGTGCCAGAGTCAGCCAAAAAATGGGGATGCACGCTCCGACATTACGAATGACCGTATAACAGCACAGAAAAAAGCCGGCAGAAAGCACCAAAAAATACAGCAACTCTTTTTTTGCCTGTTTTTTGGGTTCGTTCAGAATTTCCTGTCCTCTTTTTTTCTCCTCGTTGTTCATTTCATCACCTCATCAGACATAATGGGACGGGTCATAAACCGGCTGAAACCATATGTCATACTTGATGGTTTCATCCAGTCCCTCGCTTTTCGGGACAGTCAGACAGCGGTAGGCTATTTCCATATAATATACACTCGGATAGGGGCGGTCATGGATATATTCCACAATACACAGACTGTCGCCTAAAAGACAAAGTTTCTGTGTTTCCATCTCATGCTTTCCGTAGTCATAAACGGTGTAGAATATCAAATCATTTTCGGCAAAAAATGCTTCATCATACTCATGCAAAAGCTCTCTCAATTGGTCTGCCACATCTTTTCTTTGCTG
>ONUD01000161.1 GCA_900320925.1 uncultured Eubacteriales bacterium | reverse complement strand
CGTTCGGACAAACTTCTGACAAAAAATTTGATGATACCGTCAAAAAGCTCAACGAAATGAACATTAACATCATCTACAAAACAGAAATCAACCTGACCGAAAAAAGCATTTCCGAAGCCTTGAAAGTGTCGGAATCGGGAGATGAAAAAATCGGTCTGATTCTGATAGCAGATGCCCTGTCCGAGGACAGCAGTGACCAAGCAAAACAGTTTTTTGAAAGCATCGGTATCTTCGGCAAGCTCAGACGAATGGAAGCCCCTTACAGGGATCCTGCCGATTCCTCCTCTGTGCAGGAAACAACCGCTGTCTCCTCTAAAAAACGCCGCAAACGGAAAAATGCCGAACCTGTCAATATCAGCCAAAGTGTCATTACCGTTGAAAACCAGCCCATCTATGCCTATGCGGCAGAATATAATGACCGTCTGCTGGTACTGCTGCCCAAACATGATGTGCTGAATACCGATTTCATGACCGTACTCTACAGCATTGCCGCAAACTCTGCTGCTCCCGACGGCAAAGAACCGTTCTGGAAACGCTTTATTCCCTGTTCGGGGGACGGGCCGCTGGAAGTGATACGGAAAATTATCTTAATGCTGGCTATCTGTACCTGTCTGGTATCCTCCTATATCCTGGTGCAGCTGCTTGTCATAGACCCTGCCGCCAATGACAAAATGACCAGCAGTATCAAAGACCTGCTCGTTTCCACGGACGAGGGAGAAAAGGAAGAACCTGACGGTACGCCAAAACAAACCTCTAAACTGCCGACAGACGGTTCGGAAGGTGTGATTTCGGACTTCTCGGAACTGCTCAAAGCGAACTCTGATACCGTTGGCTGGATCAATATCCCCCATACCATTATTGATTTCGTGGTCGTCAAGCCCCAGGACGGTATTGACCCCGAATACTACCTCCACAGGGATTTTTATGGCAATTACTCCAAATACGGTACCGTATTCATGGACTACAGAAGTCCGCTGGATGCCAAAAATATCATCCTCCACGGCCATCATATGCAGGACGGCAGGATGTTTGCCAACCTTGCTTACTACGTGGAGCGTGGGCAAAACTACGGGATCAACTTCTACAAACAGTCCCCTGTCTTTACCTTTAATACCATCTACGAAAAAAGCAAGTGGAAAATCATCTCCATGTTCAAAACCAATACCCTCGAAGAACAGGGAGAGTTCTTTAACTACCTCAGAGGCAATGATTTTATCAGTGATTATGACTTCCTGAATTTCGTGTACCAACTGCGGGTGCGTTCCCTTGTCAACTGCCCTGTGGACGTGAATGAAAATGATACCATTATCACCCTGTCCACGTGTGCCTATGACTTTGAGGACTTCCGTATCGTGGTCGTTGCCAGAAAAGTCAGGGACGGCGAAAGTGCCGATGTGGATCTTTCTAAGGCAGTGGAAAATCCCAATCCCCTCTATCCCCAGATCTGGTACAAAAGCTACGGCGGTACACCGCCTACGGTCACCTCTTTCCAGGAAGCCTACAACAACAAGGAAATTGACTGGTATGACGGCGACAAAAAGTGGTCGGTCAACGATGACGAGGAACTGGAACGTGTCTTGGGCGAAGGCAAAAAGAATGCAGAAAATATGCTGCACGCCTTTGTTGAAAAAATCGACTATGCCGACAAGGAACAGGAAGAAGTCAACAAGCTAGTACAGGACTATATCAATAAAATGAATGCCTCTGACAGTGCCGATGAAGTCAACCGCCTTTACAATGAAGCCATCGAGGAAATTAAAAAAATCAAGACCAGAGAACAGGTCGATGCCGAAGAATCCGCCGAAGCCGAAGCCAGCCGTATCCGTGCCGAAGCCGAAGCCAGTCAGGAATCTGCCCGTGAGCTGAGTGCCAAAAAGCAGGCAGCCATTGCCGAAATGAGAAACTCCATTGCCGGCAACCAGTACCGTCTGGATGATGCCGATAAGGTGACAAAACTGATCAAGGAGTATACCGACAACATCACGGATGCCGAAACTATCGAGGCAGTAGAGGAACTCCGAAAGGAAAGCATTGAAGTCCTTTCCGCTATCAAGACCGATGCCGAACTGCGGAAAGAAGAAAGTGCTGCGGCACAGGCTTCCAAGAAAGCTGCCGAAGAATCCTCCCGCCAGGCAGAGGCCTCCCGTCAGGCAGAAGCCGCCCGTCAGGCACAGGAGCTTGCCAATGCGAAAGAGGAAGCTGTAGAACAGCTTGACACCTATGCTGCACTCGACGAATATCCTGCTTCCTTGCAGTCGGAAATCAAGACAATCATTGCCAACTACCAGTCTGCCATCAAAAGCGTGTCGACTAAAAACGATGTGGACAATCTCCTCCAGGTTGCCAAGGATGCCATTGATGAAAAAATCAGTGCCTACGAGGAAGAACAGGAACCGCCCAGTGAAGTCACAACAGACGAAAATGAGGATTAGTCAATTCCATGAATTATGAAGTAATTTTCTATCATGCCGGCAGGACTGCCGAAATTGAAACAACATTGTCAGGGGCATTGGACAGCATTGCCCTCTATCCGTCAGCTTCCTGTGCCGCACTGACCCCCGCAGAACTGGCACAGCACCTTGCAGCTTCTTTGAACCGTGTCGATCCTGTGTTCATCATCGGCGGTCTGGACGGCGGCAGGCAAAGTACCGACAAGATTTTGTCCATTGTTCTTTCTGCCCGTGAAAATGAGATGACTGCCAATAAGCTCATTGATGACGAGGACAATACCGCCTACCTTATCCGTTCCCGACAGCAGTTCATTTTTGTTCTGCCCGATGATGCAGACATTATTCAGAAGATGCTTGACCTGCGAATCAGGCAGGAGCTTCGCAAGCTGTACTCCCTGAGCGAACGGCAGGAAGCAGTTCCCGCTGTTGCCGGCATTGCGGGAGAACTGGAACGTCAGCTCTCCCTTATGCCCAGAACCGTTCCTGAGCCTGTACGCAGGAAGGATCCCTCTCTGCTGATGTATCGGATTCTGATTGCCGTTCTCCTCTCTCTGGGAGTCGTACAGACAGGATTGGCTGTGTTTTTCTGGCTGACACTATAACCAAAAAGACGTTTGCACCTCTCTCTTGGATGCAAACGTCTTTTTTATGCTCTGGTATAAATAAATTCCTCCCGATAGGCAACGCCGCCTTCTTCGGAAGTTTCCGTTCTGACCAGTGTATTGTCTGCCACGGCAAACTTCACTGTCACG
>ONUD01000213.1 GCA_900320925.1 uncultured Eubacteriales bacterium | reverse complement strand
GCTCTGCCGACTGAGCTATACCAGCACATAAACGGAACTCTCTCTGTTGAGAGAGTTCAATTTTGTGGCGATCCGGAACGGGATCGAACCGTCGACCTCTAGCGTGACAGGCTAGCGTTCTAACCAGCTGAACTACCGGACCATAAGCAGTGCAGTGATGACTGCAAGAAAAATGATACCATAATCATGAAGCTTTGTCAATACCTTTTTGAAAAAATATTGCTATCGTACTTTGTATAAAATGACGAATTACGTTCCGACCCGCCGCAGGTCATTACCCTCTGTGCGTGAAAGTCAAGGACAGCAAAGGAACAGGAGCGAAAGACTATTTGGATGTTGGGGTGAAATAAGATACAAAAAGTTTATAGTGCGTTCATACAGCATTCATAACTCCCCGATATAATAAGCTATGTACTCATCAAGACGAACCGCAGCGTCGAGTACAAGTATTCTACCCTCCTCAATTTCCCCTTAATTATGTAAATGAGAAGCCCGGCCTTGCAATACAGGTCGGGCTTTTTCATGGCCGAAAAGGAGGCATACCGCAATTTTACAAAATAGCTTTTATCTCAGAAGAAAGTGTGGTATAATAGAGAGGATGATAAAAAAGATAGGGAGATGGAACTACCATGTCTGAATTGTTACGCAGAGAAATGTGTGAAGGTGTCGCCTTCAGCAGTATTACCGATGACAGATTTAAGAGGGAGCGGATCTACGCCACGCTGATGATGCCGCTGGATAAAAAAACGGCTTCTGCCAATGCCCTTCTTTCCTGTATTCTGACCCGTTCCTGCAAAAAATATCCTGATTTCACCGCCCTTGTCAGGAAGCTGGACGAGCTGTATGGAGCCGCCCTGTATCCGTCCGTCCGCAGAGTCGGCGACCTTCAGGTCATTACGATTGCCGCTTCGGGGCTTGATGACAGATATGCCCTGGACGGTGCGTCCATTTCGTCAGAGCTGACAGAACTGCTGTGTTCCATTCTGTTTGAACCGAACATCGTGGACGGCTGTTTTTCGGAGGAGGACGTTGAACGGGAAAGAAGGCAGCTCATAGAAGATATTGATGCCGAATTTAATGACAAAAGACTGTATGCATTAACCCGCTGTGCCGAAACCATGTGCCATGATGAGCCGTTTGCCATCGGACGGTTCGGTAGCCGTGAAGACGTGGCAGGACTGACACAGGAGAATATTTATAAAGCATGGAAGAACCTTCTGAGCAATGCCGAAGCCGAACTGTTTATGCTGGGCAATACACCGCCCGACCATGCCTATGAGGGCTTTCGGAAATACTTTGAGGGTAAACCCAGAAAAATGCCGCCCCTTTCCTCGGCCGTACCCGCAGCGGGAGAGGTCAAACGTATCGTGGAAACGGAAGAAATCGTTCAGTCCAAGCTGGTCATGGGCTTCCGTATCCCAAAGCCGAAAACGGCAAAGGAAATCGTGACCGTATCCTTGATGTCGGCTGTATTGGGCGGAACGCCTACTTCTAAGCTGTTCCTGAATGTACGGGAAAAGCAAAGCCTATGCTACTACTGTGCCAGCTCGGCGGATACCCACAAGGGAATCATGCTGATTGACAGCGGTGTGGAAACCAAAAATATTGAAAAAACCGAAAAAGCCGTCATGGAACAACTCAATACATTTGTAAAGGGCAATGTCACCGATGAGGAACTTGCCTCTGCCAAATTGGCACTCAAAAATTCCTATCTTTCCGTACAGGACAGCCTTGCCGCCATGCAGAGCTTCTATCTTTCGGGGATTCTCCACGGCATCACGCTGTCACCGTCCGAAACAGCCGCCTTGGCAGATGACATTACGAAAGAGGAGATTATCGAAGTGGCCTCACAATGCAGGCTGGATACCGTCTTTTCGCTGGTAGGAAACTGAAAGGAGCATCACAACATGAATTTTGAAGTGATACAGAATGAACGTGCAGGAGAAAAATATTATCGGCTGTGCCACCCGTCAGGACTGACGATGATCGTCTATCCGAAGGCAGGCTATCACTCCACCTATGCCTCTGTCGGAACGAATTTCGGCTCTATCAATACGCACTTTGTCAGCAGCGGTAAAGAAATCACCGTGCCTGACGGTACGGCACATTATCTGGAGCATAAGCTGTTTGAAAGTGAAGAGGGCGATGCCTTTCACAAATATGCCAAAACAGGAGCCAGTGCCAATGCCTATACGTCTTTTGACATGACGTGCTATCTGTTTTCCTGCACCGAAAAGTTCGGGGAATCTCTGGAAATTCTGCTTGACCTGATACAGTCCCCCTATTTTACCGAGGAAACGGTCGCCAAGGAGCAGGGGATCATCGGACAGGAAATCAAAATGTATGATGACAATGCCGATTGGCGTGTCATGATGAACCTTCTTTCTGCCATGTACCACTGCCATCCTATCAACACCGATATTGCGGGGACGGTGGAAAGCATTGCCCGCATTACGCCTGACATCTTATACGACTGCTACAATAGCTACTATAATCTGCACAACATGGTGCTGTGCGTGGCAGGCAATGTTTCCCCCGAAGAGGTGCTGGCAATTGCCGACAGAAAGCTGAAAGTCAGCGGGGCATTTGATACAAAGACGCTTTTCCCCGCAGAGCCGTATGAAGTGAAACAACACTATATTGAGCAAAGACTGCCGGTTGCCGTACCAATGTTCTGTCTGGGCTTTAAGGAGCGTACGGACAGAGTACCGCTGACCGAAAAAGAGGTTGCCTGCACCAATATCCTTCTGGAGGCCTTTGCCGGCGAGGGTTCGGCACTATACCGTAAACTGCTGGACGACAAACTCATCAACTCCTCTTTCGGCTCAGAATACAATGAAGGCAATGGATACCGTGCTGTGATGTTTGACGGTGAAACCAGGGATGCTCTCAGGGTTGCCGATACTATACGGGAAGCCGTCCGTGCCTTAAAGCAAAACGGGATTTCACAGGAGGATTTTGAAATTGCCAGACGCAGTGTCTATGGACGCATCATCTCGGGCTTTGACAGTCCCTCAGGCATTGCCGCCCAAATGATTAGCGGAGAGTTTTCGGGCAGAACACTTTTCGGTTCACTGGAAGCCACTGCCTGCGTGACCGTGGAGGATGTCAATGAACGGCTCAAAGACCAGCTTGACCCGGACAATTATACCTTGTCTGTGATTAAAGGAATTGATGAAGGATGAAACTGCTTTATGGAACGGGCAATGCGGCCAAACTGCGTGCCATGAGATCCAGACTGCATGAACTGGACATAGAACTGCTGAGCCTGCAAGAAATGGAAAGTGCCGCCCCCGCCGTGGAAGAGGACGGCAACACACCATTAGAAAATGCCGAAAAAAAGGCACGTGCCTATTTTCGGGCATTCGGAATCCCTGTCTTTTCCTGCGATTCAGGACTGTATATCCAAGAGCTTCCCGAAAAAAGACAGCCGGCTGTCCATGTCAGACGTGTGGGGGGCAAAGAACTGACCGATGAAGAAATGATTGCCTATTACGCATCCCTTGCCAAACAGTACGGAAGACTGACTGCCCATTATGAAAATGCCATCTGTCTTGTACTCGATGAACAGCATATTTACCGCCGTGTCATCAACAGTGCTGTATTCTATATCACCGACAAGCCCCATCCCGTGAGGAAACAAGGCTTTCCCATTGACACTCTGTCCGTTGATGTCAAGACGGGCAGGTATTACTATGACCTTGCCCCGCAGGAGTTGGAACAACTGGCAGTAGAGGATGATTTTCTGCTGTTTTTCAGAGAGTATCTTCCCGCAACTGTCATGACGGCAAAGGTGTTCCCTGTCGGTACGCTCGGCAACTACCGCTATTCCGTTGTCCTTTCAGAATACAGGGGCAAGCTTTTACTGAGCCGCCACAAAGAACGGGATACCTGGGAAACACAGGGCGGTCATATCGAATCAGGTGAAACACCGTTGGAATCTGCCAAAAGAGAGCTTTTTGAGGAATCGGGAGCAGAAGATTTTACCATCACGCCTTTGTTTGACTATTGGGCAGGCTATCCCGCCCAGCAAAAAGGAGCAAACGGTATGGTCTTTACTGCAAAAATCAACCGGCTCGGCAGTCTGCCCGACAGTGAAATGGCAGAAGTCAGAACATTTGATACACTGCCCCACAATCTGACCTATCCTGCCATTACTCCCGTGCTGTTTGCGGAATGGAAAAATAAATGAGCCAATCTGAAAATGTCAAACATCGGGAGGATAGATTTGTGCCTTTTCACAACACCTTTGAAAATTTGCTCATTGATAGTACAAAAAAGCACTTGACAAATCCTTGTGATGTTGTATATAATAAAG
>ONUD01000114.1 GCA_900320925.1 uncultured Eubacteriales bacterium | reverse complement strand
TCCTTTATATCTGATGTTGGATTATCAGGCTGTTATAAAATCTGACACTGTTACAAGTTTGCTCAATGTTTCTATATTCGAGTATAAATCCAGCATTTGATTTTGTATTGTCTGTCGGACTTTCATCCGAACTTGCGGCAACAGACAAAAGACTGCTTTCTTGGGATACAGAACCATCACTGCCGTTTTGACAGCCGACAAATGACAATGCCATCATAGCCAGCAGGCTAATGACCAACCATCTTTTCATAGGGTGTTTCTCCTTTGCTTTCGTCTTAAAAAATCTTTCATGTAGTAAACAATCCAACCCGACATTATATTACGCCCGTTTAAAAAAATTCTTATGAAATCGCCACATCAGCAGTAGCTGTCGGTCAAAACAGAAGCAATGGCTTGCCATTGGTTTCCAAGGAAGTCTCATGTCAAACATCGGGCCAATATACCCTCTTTTGTGCAATTTTCAGATTTGCTCATTTATAGTTCAAAAATCACCAAAAATGTTGTACCGTTGGCAGGACTGCTTTCCACGGTAATATGGGCATCCAACAGCTTCGTCATTTGGCGGATAATGGGCAGTCCCAACCCATGTCCGTTGTGGAGGTTGCGGGTTTTGTCACTGCGGTAGAACCGGTCAAAAATATGCGGCAAATCCTCTCTGTCAATCACACTGCCGAAATTCTGCACGGAAAACACGGCTTTTTTACGGGAGGTATAGACCTTGATATCAATTTTACCGTTGTCGGGTTCGTATTTCAGGGCATTTTCTATCAAGCTGCTGCATATGCGTCTGGTATATTCCTCTTCGGATTGTATGATGACCTGTTCTTGGATACTGTCCTCTATCGTGATGTTTCTTTCATAGGCAATGGACTCCAGTTGCAGGACACACCGCTCAGCTGTGGAGGACAGGTTGACAGATTCCTTTTTGATATGCTGCTCCCCCGATTCCAACGAGGACAATGTTAGCATCTGGCTGATCAGCTCCATCATATCACTGGCGGCATTTTCCGTACTGTCAAGCCACTGCATATTGTCCCCCACCGTCAGGGCAGGATTGGAACGGATAATGCTGTTATTGGCAAGAATGACCGTGATAGGGGTTTTGAGATCGTGGGAGATGTCGGCCACAAATTTTCGTTCCATGTCCATGGCTTTTTCCATCGGCTTTGCCGCCAGATGGGACAGCCGGATACTGATTGCCAGGACAAGCCCCATGGAAAGCAAATAAGCACCTGACAGAATCATGATCATGTTCAGCATATGAGAGCCGATATAAGACACATCCGTCACTGCGATTTTGTATTCATTTTGTGTTTTTTGCCGATAGTAGATGACACGGTTATCTTTCAGTGTACCGAAATCCTCTTGTTGTGCCATGATGGCATGAACGATGGTCTGTACATCACCGTCAAAAGATAGTGTTTCTGACAGAACCGAGATCTTATCGGTACTTTTATCATAAAAAATCGTGGTGATATTATCATCCTGCTGCTGCCGGTTGGAAGCCGCAGAGCGTTCTTGGGGCTTACGTTCGGCAGTATCCGATTTTTTGGGTTCACGTTCTGCATCGCCGGATTTTTGGGGAGGAGATTTCTTTTCCTGCGAAGACGGCTGTGACGTATTCCAAGGCTTGAGTACGGCGGACATGGTTTTTTTCAGTTCCGCATAATCATTCCGATAAATCGCAGTCCCAATCACAACAAAGGTTCCCAGCAGTACCGCCCCTACTAATATCAGATTCAGCAGAATGAACCGTTGGCGATATTGTTTCAGCATCCCTTAGCCTCCAGACGATAACCCAGACGCTGTATCTTGCGGAAAGACACCTTAGAGCCGAGATATTTCAATTTTTTTCGTATAAACGAGATGTATACCTCGACATTGTTGTCTGTCGCTTCCGATTCCATGCCCCACACCTTGACAATCAGGCTTTCTGTCGAGATTGTCATGGTCGGATTGTAGAGAAATACTTTCAGCACCTCAAACTCCTTGTGGCTGAGTTGTACCGACTCGTCCTTGCAGCTCAGCATGGCTGAATTGATGTCAAGGGAGATGTCCTGATAGGCAAGAGTATTCATCACCAGACTGCCTTTGCGTCTTGTCAATGCTCCCACTCTTGCCAGCAGTTCTTCCACATTGAATGGCTTGGTCATATAGTCATCGGCACCGTAATTCAGTCCCGATACCTTGTCAGCCATGGTGCTTTTGGCGGTGAGCATGAAGATGGGGATATCAATGCGGTCATTCCGCAACTGTCTGACAACGCCGAAGCCGTCCATCTTGGGCAGCATGACGT
>ONUD01000082.1 GCA_900320925.1 uncultured Eubacteriales bacterium | reverse complement strand
ATGGTGACAGGTTCGGTTCTGCCCTCGTTGCTCATGGAAAGCAAAAATCCCGGCAAACCGGATATATGGTCAGCATGGAAGTGGGTAATGCATATCACATCAATCGGTTTGAATTTATGTTCCGCCTGCTTGAGAGCAATTTGCGTTCCCTCTCCGCAGTCAATCAGAATGGAGTGTCCCATGTGCCGCAGCAGGCAGGATGACAGCCATCTGTTTTTTAAAGGCATCATGCCGCCTGTTCCCAACAGCGTTACGTCAAGCATGTTCCTGCTCCTTTCCCAAAATTTCTTTGCACAGCTGTTCCAGTTCCGTTTTTGTGATGGTACAGTTCAAAATGTCCAGCAGGGCATTGGAACTCAGATTTTCCGGCAGGTGCATGGCTTTTTTCAAAAGCTCCCTGTTTTGGGAGGCATTCGGCGTACCTGTCAGACCATAGGCATACAAGTCGGCTTTGGTGATATCCTTGACGGACTTGGCAGTGCGGTTCAACTCACACTCTGCCCCCGAAGCCGCTATGGCACGGCACAGAATTTCTTCTGAAATGCCCTCCACTCCCAATTTTCCCTCTTTGGAGGGATGGGGCTTGCGTTTTTCCTTGCCGAAAATATCGGGGATATAGGCATGTTTGATTTTATCGGCAGGGACAGCCCCTTTCAGAAAATTGCGTATCACAAAGCCTGCCCCGTCACTGTCGGTCAAAATCAGAATCCCTCTTGTGTCGGCAAGGTGGCGAATCAGCATTTGCTTGTCTTTGTTTTTGAAAATGCCGAAACCGTCCGTTGTGACAATCAAGCCGTCTATAAAGTTAGCAAGCCTGATTTTATCATACTTTCCCTCTACAATGACCGCTTCTTTAATTTTTATCATAGTTCCTCCCGCAGTGCCAGCATGAGCCTTGTAATCAGCGTTTCTAACAACACCGTTGCATCTGCTCTTGTACTTTTCAGCTTCCTGTCCGTTTGCAGAATGATGTCAAGAGCCTTTCTCAGTGTGGCAGTCGAGTATCTTTTGGCACCGGCATTCGCTTTTTTCAGCACAAATTCCCGCTTGCCATACTGGAAGTCTTTTGCCACTTCTGCCATGCTTTTGCCGCTTTCATTGGCGACACGGACACGGTACATATCAATGTATACCGTTCCCAGTGTTGACAGAATGATTTCCGGTTTTTCATTCTGTTCCAGAAGCTGTGCCAGCTGACTGTAAGCTCCTTTGAAATCGCCCTGCATCATGGCATCTGATAAAGCAAAAATCCTTGTTTCGGTGTTTTTCACCGTCAGCAGACGGATAGGTTCCTCTGTAATCTCCCCGCCGTTGGCATAAGCTGTTAATTTTTGCAGTTCACTCCGCAACAGTGTCATATCCGTACCGCACAGGGCAATGATTTTGGAAGCATTCACAGGGGTCAGGGTACATCCTGCTTTGTCCGCCCATGCCACCAACTGCTTTTCAAGGGCAATCTCTCCTTTTTTGGCAAATTCGGCGGCAATCCCTACTTTTTCGGCAGTACTGACCAGCCGTCTGAATTTACCCCCTTTTTTCTCTGACAGGGTGGGCATGGAAAATATCAGCACCGTGCTTGGTGAGATGTCCTTGCAGTAGCCGTCCAGTTCCTTGAAATCACTTTCCGACAGGCTCTCCACGTCGTAATCACTGACCACCACGCACTTGTACTCTGAAAATACGGGTATCTGTTCACAGGCATTGTAAATTTCCTGCAAGTCCGCATTGGCATTCAGTTTCATGAAATCAAACGGATGGGATTTTTTATTTGTAACCTTGTTCACAAGGGTATTGGTGTAATGCTTGACAAGATACTTTTCCTCTCCGTACAGCACATACAGCCGCTGAAATCCCCCCTTGGCAAGCTCCTTTTTCAAATCCTGCTCCGATGTCAGTTTAGCCAACCGTTTTCCCTCCTTATTTCTGTCTGTCCTCTTTGGTAGACCCGGCACGACCAGTTTCCTTGTCCTGCCGTGGCATGGAGTTGACCGTAACTGCCGTTTGCCATGGCATCGTACCGCTCCAGCCTTTCGTATTCATCTGAAATCACAGCATTGCCGGCACACAGCAGTTCCGTATGTTCGATATCCCCATTGACAATCAAGATATCACACTCTCGCCAGCTTTCGGGAAGCTTGCGGCAATCCGTCTTTCCCTCTATCAAAAGAAGCTTCAGACCGTTAAAGTTGGCATATACCGCCATGCAGTTTTTTTCCTTGCGTGTCTGTATCCTCACCGTATCAATATAGACCGTGCTGTCAGGCGGCACAAGTTCATACGGTCTGAGCAATAGTTTGATATTTTCCGTGTAGTCCTCTTTATCAAACACTTGCAGGCTCTCCATGTCATAATGCTCTAAAATTTGCTTGGCATATGCCGTACAGGCATTTTTATCGTCCAGCAGGAGCATATAGGTGATTTGATACACACAACTGTCCGTCAGGTAATCGTCCAGTGCATGAGCTTTATAATAGCTGCCGCCGCACGAAAGCAGATATGTCCTGTCACAGCAATTGACCACGCAGGAAATCCCGTTGCCCACGTCCAGCACGGATACCTTGATACTGCCGCTTTTGAGAAAACTGTCACCGACTGAAAACACAATGAAAGACAAAACCGTGATAAGGGCATAGTATCTGACTGCCCTGCCCCTGACTTTGAGAAACAGGAGTGTCAGTCCGCCAATGACCGCCGCCATCAGCCAAAACGGTACAAATTCCTGTGAGGTGGCAATCAGCGGAAAGGGCAGTCCTGCCACCGCCTCGGCTACATTCAGGATATAGTCCGCCAAAAACCAGACGCACCATGCCAGCGGCAAAAAGCCCGTGATAATCATGAAAATAGCAAGGTATATCAGTCCCATCACGGCAAAATCAACAAAAAGGCTGGTGATAACAGAATAAATTGCCGCCTGCTTGAAATACAGAATGGTGACAGGCAGAATGAAAAGATAGGCGGAAACGGATATGGCAAATACATTGACCAGTGCCTTGATAAGAATTTGCAGTTTATCTGCGGCAATGCGTTCCATTGTCCAGACGGCAATCGTGCGGCTGAGCAGAAGAATACCGAATGTAGAACTGAACGACATGATAAAGCTGACATCTGCCACGGCATACGGGTTGACAAGGCATATCACAAGGGCAGACAAGCCAAGCATATTGAACGAGTCGGACTCTCTCAGAACAATGTCACCAATCAGGAGAAAAATCTGCATAATGCCTGCCCGCACAACGGGTAACGGAAATCCCGTCACCGCCATGTAAAAAAAGACAAAGGCAATGCACAGGGCAGAGGAAAGCCGTTTCTTTTTGCGTGTGATGAGGCGGAAAAAGCCGAGCATCAAACGGGTAATAACGGCAAGATGGAAACCCGATACCACTACGATATAGGAAATACCGGCGGCACGGAGCATTTGCTTTTCATTTTCAGGTAACTGGTATTTATCACCGGTGATAATGGCATTGACAAATCCGGCTTCCCGTTCAGGCAAGAGGGCATGGATTTGTCCTGTAATCCACTGCCGTATCATGAGGGCATGATAATACAGCGGCTTATGGTCATTTTTGACAACGGTTTTGCTTTTGAGCGGGTCAATGCTTGCCCGTATGGCAATGCCCTTGGAAAAATTATACAAGTCCTGTGAAGCGTCCGTTTCACCGTAAAATCTTACAGTGGCTTTCAGTGTGTCAAAGGGTTCTATTTTCAGCTTATAGCGTGAGGATACCAAAACTGTCTGCTGACCGGTTTTAAGCTTGTAATAGTATCGGTCATAATATTGATAGGGCAGTTCACAAAGTGTCCCTTCTATTTCTGCCGTTTCGCCTTTCAGGGACAGACTTGGTGTCAGATAGGCTTCCGTGTATCCCCACAGCAGAGCAACCGCTCCCAAACCTGTCAAGAATACCAATGTATAATGGCGGTACTTTCTGATTCCCATGCATAAGAGTCCGCCTGCAAGGAATAGCAGGCACAGCGACAGAAAACTGTCCTTTCCAAAAAGCAAAGCGACCGCCAATGCAGAAAGACAGCACGTTCCGATGACTGCAAGCGGTCGCTTCATGATTCATTCCTCCGTCAACACATTTTTGTGTTCATTGCGGCTCCTCCCAGCAGATGGAAGTGCAGATGGAATACCGTCTGACCGGCATCTGCCCCGCAGTTGGTCACAATCCTGTAGCCGCTTTCGGAAATGCCCAGTTCTATGGCAAGCCTTGCCGCCACTTCATAAATATGGGCAATGACTTTGCTGTTGGCTTCCGTTACCTCATTGACGGAAGTAATATGCACTTTCGGCACAATCAGCACGTGTACAGGTGCCATCGGAGCAATGTCGTAAAAGGCATAAATCTGCTCATCTTCATACACTTTTTTGGAGGGAATTTCTCCTCTGATAATTCTGCAAAATAAACAATCCATCATTAACCATTTCCTTTCAACATTTCTTCGGCATAATCAAGGGTGGCCTGTGTCAGTTCCACACCGCCGATGATTCTTGCCAGTTCATTTTTTCTGCCCTCATGGTCAAGGGCATTGACATGGGTATAGGTTTTTCCGTCTGATACCGTTTTCTGGATCTTGAAATGACGGTCGCCCAGTGCCGCAATTTGTGCCAGATGCGTCACGCAAAGCACCTGACGGCTTTTGGATACCTCTTTCAGCTTCCAACCGACTTTTTGTGCGGCACTGCCGCTGATACCCGTATCCACTTCGTCAAAAATCAGTGTATCAATGTCGTCTTTATCTGCCAGCACGT
>ONUD01000184.1 GCA_900320925.1 uncultured Eubacteriales bacterium | reverse complement strand
GACACACGGGGATAGCTCGTTGATACTGTATGGATTACCATACTTGAGCGAGAAGCCCCCACCTCTATAGGTGGGGGAGTATGTCACCCCGTCACACTGGAGCGGATAATTTTGCGGGAGGCAGTCTTTTCAAACTCCGTGTCCCTTATCACGAGATTCACAATATGCTTGGCAGCAGGGAAGCCGTCATTCACTTCATCAATTTTTGCCTGAATTTCGGCTTTGATGTCGGCAGATTCATAGTCGGGATTCGGGAACACCTCTGCGGTAATCAGTCCCTCTCTGTCATAGACCACGATTTCCTTGATGGGGGCAAAGTAGGCAAACTGATTCTCGATTTCTTCCGGAGATACATTTTCCCCGTTGGAAAGAATAATCAAGTTTTTCTTTCTGCCCGTGATGAACACATAACCCTTGTCATCTTTATAGCCTAAATCGCCTGTCATCAGCCAGCCGTCAGGTGTCAAAGATTTGGCAGTTTCTTCGGGATTTTTGTAGTAACCCTGCATGACGGACGGACTCTTGACCCATATCTCTCCGTCCACGATTTTCACTTCACAACGCGGCACGATCCTGCCGACAGATTCCGGCTCAGGGCAGTTCATGACGCCCGTGCAGATTCTCGGAGAACATTCCGTCATGCCGTAGCCCTGCGAAATGGCAATGCCAAATTCCTTGTAGCCGTCAATGATTTTGGGGCTGAGATAGGCACCGCCCGTATAAACCACACGGAACTGCTCTCCGAATACTTCTCTGCCAATGGCAAGCTTGTCGGGATTGGTTTCCGCCATCTGGTTCATTCTTGTCAGGATGGAGCCTGCAATCATCGGCACAAAAGTCACTTCGGTAGGACGATAGATTTTCAGATTCTTGATGATACGCATGAGGGAATCATTGACACAAATGGTTCTGCCGTACCAAAGACTGCACAGAATGTCACAGGTAAAGCAGAATACATGGTGGATCGGCAGCACCGTCATTCTGGTAAAGCCGTGGAAGCCCTCGTCAGGTTCACAGGTGGTATTGTCCATCAGGTTGCCGTTGGTCAGCATGACACCCTTGCTCAGGCCTGTCGTACCCGATGTAAACAGGATAGCGGCAAGGTCATTTTCTTTGGAACTGCGGGCGGGCAGTTTGTCCTTGTATTCCTCCAACAAGGCTTCCAAATCTTTGTGAACATGGATATAATACTTTACTTTCGGACAAAGGTTCTTGAAAGTTTCCAGGTCATTTTCATGCCGCTCGTCAAAAAACAGCACTTCACTGTCGGAGCGGTTGATTTCATCGGCGATTTTTTCGGCACTGTTGGCACAGTCCAGCGGGACGGATACATTGCCGCCTGCCTGTATGCCGAACCATGCCACCAGATATTCATAGCTGGTCAGACCTGTCACAGCCGCATGAACCCTGCCTTCAAACTTCTCGTTCAGCCATGCACCGATACGGTCACAGTCCTCTTTGAACTGTCGGTAGCTGTGTTCCACGAACTTTTTTTTCTTGTACTCCCGTACCCACGGCTCCTCACCGAACCTCTCTGCCGCACGATACACCAGTTCTTTTAAAGTTGTGATTTCTATCATGCCATTTCCTCTAAATAATTCAGCAGTTCCCCAACCGTCTTTTTCTTAGCGGCTTCGGATTCATCAATTTCAATGTCGAACTCATCCTCACAGTCACCAAGCATACACATATAGTCATAGGAATTGAAGCCCAGATCCTCTGCAAATCGGGAATCCATTTCAATGCTGTCGGGGTCTGCATCCACGTAGTTGACGATCATTTCTTTTAATTGGTCAAACATATCCATTCTCCTTTATACCATGTCCATAATTTCCTGAACGGTCTTGTCGGGGTTTTCAATGCTCCTGAACAGCACTCTGCCGACAAAGTAGTACAGAAATTCAATTTCTTCGGGGGTTGCGGATTCTTTCTGATAGCCGAAGTAGAAGTTCAAACCGCCGTCACCGGGTCTGTGCATTGCTGTAATATAGAACGGCTGGGGCTGTCTGCCGCTGCTGTACCAACGGCTCTTGAAAGGAATGTCTTTCAGATAGGGAATCAGGCTCTTGCGGGTAGCCGGCTGATAAGTAAAGCTGACGCTGAAGTAAGTAGCCCCCGGATCCCCTTTGTAGACCACACGTTCCTCATAGTAATACTTCAAGGTAGAATAGTCTGCATGGAGGAACACATCCTGCTGTTCCTTGTTGATGATAGCCATCGACTCCAGAACGGTAGTGGTTTTCGGATCCATGATGGTTCTCAGCGGCAGGCAGTGCATTCTGACACCGCCGCACTTTTTGTTGAGAAGCGTAGAACGTCTGCTGATAAAATCCCTGATGGTCACATCGTTTTCCTCATTGAACTTAGACAGCACGGTTCGGATAGCATGGAGGATGACAACGCTGGTCGGGATATTATATTCCTCCGCAAAGGCAAGGATCTTGTCGGTGGATTCCACATCCAGACTGTAAGTCACCGTAGCACCGGCACTGTCCGTTGTAGGGAGAAGGCTCCATCTCAAATTAGGGTCATTCTTGTTCTGACGGGTCTGCATCAGTCTGCCGGGTCCCGTAAAGTCCGTATAGATTGGCTCGGGTTCTGCCAGTTTTTTGTGCCAGAATTCCTCGTCACGTTTGGCCTTTTTGGTATCGGGATATTCCATATCCTTCTTGACGGACGCAATATAAGAAGTCAGCGGGGCGGGTTCGGGCAGGCCGTACAGGAGATGACAGTACAGATCCATCACGTCCTTAGTAAAGGTCACGACGGAGTAAGAGTCAGCACAGGCATGGTGGACATTCAGGTAATAGCCATTATAGCCATCGGGCATGGACACAATCACGATTCTGGACAATTCCCCGCCGAAGGTATCAAACGGCTGAGAGGTCCATCTTTCGAGAATGGAGTGTGCCTTTGCCTCTGTCAGGGAAGAAAAATCATAGTACTCGAAATACTGGTTCTTGTAAGGCATGATGTACTGCCAAAGCTGGTTTGTTTCCGGTTCCCGCCAGATTCGCATCCGCATGGACTCACACCGCTCGATGGCACGGTTCAGTGCTTCTCTCAGGACGGATACATTCATTGCGATTTGGAAGAACTGACCGGTTCCGATGTTGACAACTTCATGAGTAGGGCTGAAGTTCAGCGTGTACATATGCACCATCTGAGCAGGCGTCAGGGGATAGCAGTCATGCTTAATGCCGCCTATAATTTTTTCCATAAAGAATTTGCCTCCTTTTTGATTGTTATAACTTTCCAATATTATTTTAACATAGCAATATGGTATTGTCAACTATCGATAAGCAAATTCACAAAAATCCTATTTCATGTGCCAACGGGAATGGTTGCCCGATGACAGATATGGCAAAGATTTTTTTGAAATTCCTCTGCATTTTTATTTAAAAGAATTCTTTTTTGGCAATTACATATAATTTTGTGTGCAAAAAAATATAATAATGCAACATTGCATAAAATTTATTTGTATGATATAATTTTTATATTCAATTCTATCAATGAGCCAATTTGTGCCATTGATAGCAGCCAAAAAAGAGGGAGGCGGCGGACATGAAAGCCAAAAAATATCAGAGATATATATCATTGGCTGTGGTTTTTTCTCTGATATGCTGCATGATGACACCCATGGCAGACTATCATGCGGAAAGTAACGAAATATCCGTCAACGATGACGTTCAGACGATTGCATACAGCGTACCGGAGATCATCCCCTATGATTTGCCGCACGAAATAGAAATGTCCGAAAGTGAAAAGCTGAGTGTTTATGAAAACGGAAGCATTATTATCTATCATTATGAACAACTGCTTCTGATTGGCAGCAATCAGCCCCTTACGGATACGGATGCCCAAGCCGATGCTGTCGGAAAAGGGGAGCCTGTGCTTCATGACAACGGAGAAATAGTACGATACAGTGCCAGTGCCGGCTATCGGTTGGCACATGATATGGCACTTCCCAAACATACCACATGGCAGTTGCCAAATGATTTTTCGGGGCGTATCTCAAACGCACAAGCTGATCAAATGCCTCTGTACGACAGCGAAACCGACACGGTATATCTTTACAATCCCTATCAGCTTGCCGTGATGGCAATGAAGGATGCTGACAGACAGCCCATTCTTGACGGTGATGCCAAAGCCGATACCTTTGGAACAGGAAAACTGATTTTCCCTGACGGAGAGGACAAGCCATATCTTACCTACAGCGGAAGCCATAACTATGTACTATCGGAGTATTTCAATTCTTCCGTCAAAAATTCCGCAAGTGTCAGAAAAAGTACCCCTGCATTAAGAAATACCCGTTCCGTACAGTATGACGGACGTGACTTTCAGGGGCAGGTTCTTAAAAATTTAAACGGCACCACCTATATCCTCATAGGAAACGAAGATCAGCTCCGTGCCATCGGTACAAACGCCCCTGTCTATACGGCTGTTTACCAAAGGGACAAAACGACCATGGTTTACAGCGGTGATGCCGATTTATTGCAGTCGCAGAACGGAAACAGAGATTTTGCCTTTCAGAATTTTGCAGGCGATATAACGTATTACGGGCAAGATCAGGACACGGGAGAAATTGTTGGTGCAATCGGGTATGCCTATGACACGGGAAAAGAATATTCCAATACGGAAAATTATATTGTATTCCGTGATATCGACCTGAGCAGAGGGGCAATGGCACCCGATAAAACTTGGGAACCCCTCATGTTTTACGGCACCATGACGGGAGCAAAAGCCGTTGACGGAAAAATATGGGACAATACCTCCATCACAGCGAAAACACGCCCTGTCATATCCAATGTTCTCATCAAAATAGATGAAAATGAAGCAATTGATGTTGCCAAGCATATGGGGGTAGGATTTTTTGCCACTCTCACCACGGATGGCAGAAGTCTGACTTCTCCGCAGGTGCAGGTAAAAAATATAGAACTCAATCAGGTCTATGTCACCAATAAAGCCAACGGGCTTACTGCTTCCAACATGACGGTAATCAGCGGACTTTTAAGATATCTGGGATACGGCATAGGCGGAACATTGGATCTTCTTTTAAGAGCCGTCGGACTCAGAAATGTCAATCTGAAAAATTCACTGTCCAATTTGTTGAATGCCCGTATATCGGATGAAACCAATTATGCCACCGGTGCATTTGCTGGAAAAGTCATAGGAGATGCGTTGATTGAAGATTGTGCCGTCACGGGTATCGTCAATGTCACCAGCACCCATGACCGTACAGGCGGGTTTATCGGATACAGTGAGGGTACGACCAAATACAGTGGCTTGACCAATCTCCTGAATGCCTTGGTAACGGTGCTTTCATCGGTCTTGAATGTGGTGCCATGGCTCGGAGCAGGCGATTTGATTACGATTCTTCTGAACAATGTCCTGCCTATTCAGTATCTCATCCCGACAGGCTACATCAGCCCTGTCATAAGAAATTCCACGGTAGACGGTCTTGTCGGTGTGGTCGGACAGGCTGATACCAAATTTGCAGGCGGATTTATCGGACAGCAGTCGGGAACCATCATCGACCACTGTGAAATCAAAAACAGTACCTATTATGTATATGCAGCAACATACGGCGGCGGCTTTGCCGGACTTTCCCGTGATGCCGAAATCAGGGGAACGATTACCGATTTGGGAATCGGATTGGATTTCAGCAGAATACAGCAACAAAGTTTACTGAATGAATGTTCTATCACCAATTCCAATGTGGTGGTTGACGGCGGAAGCAGCATGGGTGGATTTGTGGGTGCATTGTGCGACAGTTATGCCGTCAACTGCACGATACAGGGAAATGTCGATAACAAACTGTCTGTAAGAGGCAGCGGTGACCATATAGGCGGTTTTGCAGGGCTGGCAACTCTCGGCTATTTTTTGGGAATCGGTGCCAGCGAGTCTAACACACAGTACAGTCTTTTGGGCGTAGTGGGCGGCTTACTGGGCAGTGTTTTAAGCAGCAGCAACTCCGCACAGATACTGACACTGGCAGGTGTTGCACCGTCCGCTATTATGGGCGTGGAGATTGACTGCGGAGAAATCGAAGTTTCGGGTCAAAAGCATGTCGGAGGCATTCTCGGCAAAGGTGACGGTGTGTATTTGACAGAGTCCTCGGCGGCATATCTTCGAGAGCTGACTTTCTGGAAATACAACAAAATGGATATGCCGGAAGAAAATGAAATCAGAAGCAATCATCTGAATCATTTAAAGGGCGTTGTCGCCAATGAAAGCTATGCAGGAGGCATTGCCGGAAATGTAGGAACGGCAAGCGTATCAGGTGTTGTCAACGGTACACTGGGAGTAGGAGATTTTATTGGTTTTACCATCAGTGATGTGACGGTTGACGGAGTGGATAACGGCTATGTGGTAACGGCGGCTCAGAATTATGCCGGCGGCGGATTCGGGACAACGGTAGGCGGAACGATAGACGATGTGACATTGAACCGTTTGAAGCTGGTCTATGCAGGCGGCAACCGGTCAGCAGGCTTTACGGCTTGTGCCGGTCCGGGCGATCTGGCAAACAGTGACGGATTGAGTTTGAATCTGTTGGGACTGAACAATGTCCTGAAAGTAGAAAATTTGCTTTCCGTTGGAGAAGGCGTTGAAGTGGAAATCAACAACTGCAACGTCAACGGCATCAAAGATGGTTTCCGTGTCATCACCGCGGGCAGTAATTCCGGCGATAACCATTTCAAATTCACCGCAGCAGGGTTTGTTTCCAAAAGCAACAGCACAAAAATACATGATTCTCATGTAAGAAATCTTCTTTCGGTTCAGTCAGGCTATCAGGACGGCTATGCCGGGGGATTCATTGGGACATCCGAAACAGGCGGTCTTGCAGACGTTGCCGACGAAGATGATATTGTCGGAATCGGCGTGAATGGTCTGGTAGACGCTATCGAATATCTGATTCCCGAATATATCAACTGCACGGTGACATATGTAGACGG
>ONUD01000070.1 GCA_900320925.1 uncultured Eubacteriales bacterium | reverse complement strand
TTTCGGCATTTTCCTGTATCGTGACCCTGCCGGCACTGCTGTTTGATTTCCACCCGATGGCATGGTGGCAGGTGCTGATGCTGCTTGGAGCAGGCCTTGCCGCAACGGGCGGGCAGTTTGGCATTACCGCCGCTTATTGTCATGCTCCTGCAAGAGAAATTTCTGTCTATGATTATTCCCAAATCATTTTTGTCACACTGCTCGGATTTCTCTTTTTGGGAGAGGTGCCGGACGGGTACAGCTTTATCGGTTATGCCCTGATATGTGCGATGGCAGTGCTGATGTTTCTTTACAACAACCATAAATGGATATTTAAAAAGGGGACAGGTGAGAATGAAAACAATGCAAAACACTGAGAACATCAAAGCAGAAGTGAAGCGTTTTTCGCCGTCTGCACAATGGGGACTGTCTGAAGAGCAGGTGCGGGAACGTCAAAAACAGGGACTTTGCAATCGGAATGCCGATGTATCCACCAAAAGTATCAAAAGAATTTTCTTTGACAATATCGTGACAATTTTTAATGTACTGAATATCATACTGGGACTGGCCGTGCTTTATGTAGGCTCCTATAAAAATATGCTGTTTTTAGGTGTGATGTTCTTTAACACTACCATCGGCATTTTTCAGGAAATCAGAGCCAAAAGAACTATCGACAAGCTGTCGATTGTATCGGCGACCAAGGCGACGGCTGTCAGAAACGGAAAAAAATGCCGGCTGGCAGTCGATGAAATTGTGCTGGATGACGTGATGGTGTTTTCGCAGGGCAACCAGATTCCGGTTGACTGCAAGGTGATTGCCGGAGAGTGTGACGTGAATGAATCGCTTTTGACAGGAGAATCCGATGCCGTACATAAACGGGCAGGAGATATGGTACTTTCCGGCAGCTTCCTCATCAGTGGTACGTGTTATGCACAGGTCGAACAGATCGGAAGTGACAGCTATGCCGCTAAAATTTCCGCAGAAGCCAAATATGCCAAAAAAGTTAACTCTGAGATTATGTATACTCTCAACTGGATTATCAAGGTGCTGACCTTTATTATCCTGCCGCTGGCACTCATTATGTTCTGGCGGCAGTACAGTATCCCAAGTGAATTGTCGGGGATGATGGAGCCAACTCTCTTCGGCGGGGTCGATGCCCACATCCAGAGAGCCATCGTGAATACGGTGGCGGCGGTCATCGGCATTATCCCTGAAGGATTGATCCTCCTGACCAGTACCGTACTGGCAGTGAGCGTTATCAGGCTTTCCAAAAACAAGGTACTGGTACAGGAACTGTACTGCATTGAAACACTGGCAAGGGTCTATGTGTTGTGTCTTGACAAAACGGGAACCATCACAGAGGGCTGCATGGAAGTAGCCGATATGGTCGTGTACGATGAAGCGGCGGAAAAGGAGATCCTGGAGGATATCATGTGCGGTCTGACCGCCAATCTGGACGATACCAATGCCACATTCATGGCACTGAAAGAACGCTTCCGGACACCTTCCTCCATGAAAGCGGAAAAAGTAGTGCCGTTTGCATCGGAAAAGAAATGGTCGGGTGCCTATTTCAAAGGGCAGGGAGCTTATATCATGGGAGCAGCGGAATTTATCCTTGACCGTGTGCCTGCTGACCTGAAAACACTTCTTGACGGCTATTCCAGAAATTACCGTTCCATTATCCTTGCCCGTTCCGAACATCCGTTTCAGGGCAATGACCTGCCAAAAGACATTAGCGTACTGGGTATCATCCTGCTCAATGACAAAATCAGACCCGAAGCTCCCCGTACTCTACGGTATTTTGCCGACCAGAAGGTGGAGGTCAAGGTGATTTCGGGAGATAATCCCATCACGGTATCCGATGTGGCAAGACGGGCAGAGGTGAAAAATTATGATAAGTACATTGATGCTACCACACTCAAAACTTACGAAGATGTCAAGAGTGCCATTGCGAAATATACGGTATTCGGACGTGTCACGCCTGCACAAAAGAAGCAGTTTGTTGTTGCCCTCAAAGAACAGGGGCATACTGTTGCCATGACGGGAGATGGCGTGAATGACGTGCTGGCACTGAAAGAAGCGGATTGCAGCATTGCCATGGCAGCCGGCAGTGATGCGGCAAGAAGTGTATCACAGCTTGTCCTGCTGGATTCCAATTTTGCCTCCATGCCCAAGGTCGTGGCAGAAGGCAGACGCTCCATCAACAATATCCAGCGTTCGGCTACGCTTTTTATTGTGAAAACGATTTTTTCGATTATTCTTGCGTTTCTGTTCCTGTTCATTGCCGTGCCGTATCCGTTCCAGCCGATACAGCTCACACTGGTGAATGCCTTTACGATTGGGATCCCGTCCTTTATCCTTGCTCTGGAACCCAACAAGGACAGAATCAAAGGCATTTTCATTGTCAATATTCTGAAAAATGCCATTCCTGCCGGTCTGACAACCGTAGTGAATATCATCATGTGCATTATCGCTATGCACGTCTTTCACCTCGATGTCACGGAGTATTCTACCCTTTGTGTCTGCATGACCTCCGCAGCCGCCTTTATGATATTATTTCAGGTATCCGTGCCGTTCAATGCCATCAGAAAAATTCTGTTTGTTCTGATGGTCGGGGGCATGACCATAGGTGTGACGTGTTTCCGTAATTTCTATGGGGTCAATTTCTTCAATTTTGCCTTTATGGACTGGAAGCTGTCCCTGCTGACAGTGGTGATGATTGCCGTGTCCCTTGGTATTTTCATTCTCCTGACCAAACCCATGAAGAGATGGTCAAGACGGGTACACCGCCGTTTTAAAGGAAAAACGTTCCGTCCGAAAAATTCATAATCCTTTCTGTGTGCCGCATAGCATGGTGGAGGGGTGATGCTATGGGCTGCTGCCGTATTACGGACTTGAGAAGAAAAGAGGTGATCAGCAGTAAAACAGGCTGTCGGATTGGGTTCGTGGACGATGTGGAGGTCGATACCGTTACTGCGAAATTGGTGTCAATTATCATCTTTGGCAGACCGAGATGCTTCGGACTGTTCGGCAGAGAGGAAAATGTGCTGATTCGCTGGGAAAATATCCGCCTGATTGGGGAAGATACCATCTTGGTAGAACATTGTCCCGTGCCGCACAAACCAAAAAAATGGAAAAACTCGTTTTTTTCTTTCAAGAAAAGCTTGCAATTTTGAAAAAGATATGGTATAATCTTCTACGCAAATCGCACGTTGGTCGTATTCGTTAGGTGCGTATGAAAATGCGTTGGAATGTCAGGCCGACGGAGGAAACAACCTAAGGAGGATTTACAAATGGCAGTAGTATCAATGAAACAGCTTTTGGAGGCAGGCGTCCACTTTGGACACCAGACAAGAAGATGGAACCCGAAAATGGCTCCCTATATCTTCACGGAAAGAAACGGGATCTATATCATCGACCTTCAAAAGACAGTGAAAAAACTGGAAGAGGCTTATAACTTCGTCCGTGAGCTTTCCGCAGAGGGCAAGTCCGTTCTCTTCGTGGGTACCAAAAAACAGGCACAGGATTCTGTGAAAGAGGAAGCTCTGCGTGCAGGTGCGTTCTATGTCAATGCAAGATGGCTCGGCGGTATGCTGACCAACTTCACCACCATCCGCAGAAGAATCGACAGACTCAACCAGCTCCGTACCATGGAAACAGACGGTACGTTTGACCTTCTTCCCAAAAAGGAAGTGATCAAGCTGAATCTTGAAATTGAGAAGCTTGAAAAGTTCCTCGGCGGTATCAAGACTATGAAAGAAATTCCGGGTGCTTTGTTCATCGTTGACCCCAGAAAAGAAAGAATTGCCGTGGCAGAAGCTAAAAAGCTCGGCATTCCGATCGTGGCAATTGTGGATACCAACTGCGACCCTGATGAGATTGATTATGTAATCCCCGGCAACGATGATGCGATTCGTGCGGTGAAGCTGATTTCCGGTGCCATGGCCAACGCTATCATCGAAGGCAATGAGGGCAGAATGGGTGCAGCCGCTGCCGAAGCAGAAGAGGAAGCGGTTGAAGAATAATACGGAGGTTTGATGAACATGGCTTTTACAGCAAAAGACGTAATGACATTAAGACAAAAAACAGGCTGCGGCATGATGGACTGCAAAAAGGCTCTCACCGATGCTGACGGCGATATGGATAAGGCAATTGATATTCTCAGAGAAATGGGTCTTGCCAAGACCGCTAAGAAGGCTTCCAGAATTGCAGCTGAGGGCGTGGCAGTGGCTTACTCTGATGACAAGGCAGGCGTGGCACTCGAAGTCAATGCAGAAACCGACTTCGTTGCCAAGAATGCGGACTTCCAGTCCTTTGTCAAGACCGTTGCGGATACGGTTCTGGCAGAGAATCCTGCTGATGTGGAGGAACTCCTCACAAAGAAAGCTGCCGGTACGGAAATGACCGTGTCTGAACTGCTTCAGGAGAAGATTCAGACAATCGGTGAAAATATCATTATCCGCCGTTTTGTACGCTATGAGGGTACGGTTGCTACCTATATCCACATGGGCGGCAAGATTTCCGTCATGGTCAAGTTTGATACCGACCTTGCCGACAATGAAGCATTCAAGACATATGCCAAGGACGTTGCCATGCAGATTGCTGCTCTCAATACACAGTATCTTGATGAGGCTTCTGTTCCCGCAGAGGTTATTGAACATGAAAAAGGTACCATGATTGCCCAGATGAAGCAGGATCCCAAAATGGCTAACAAGCCCGAACAGGTTCTTGCCAAAATCGTGGATGGCAAAGTGGGCAAGTTCTACAAGGAAAACTGCCTTGTCGATCAGGAGTTCGTCAAGGACAACTCCAAGACCATCGGCTCCTATACCAAGGAAACGGCAAAGGCTTTGGGCGGTTCCATTGCCATCGTGAGCTTCGTGCGTTTTGAAAAGGGCGAAGGTCTGGAAAAACGTGTCGATGACTTCGCAGCCGAAGTTGAAAAATTGGCCGGTAAATAATTTGTTTGTAAAAGGGTTACAGGATGAGAAATCTTGTAACCCTTTTTTTGAATTTCTACTTTACTTTGGAGCATAAATATAGTAAAATAATGACAGAGGAATCTAATCAAAATATAGGAGTGTGAGCATGACAATGACCCCTAAATATAAGAGAGTGCTTTTGAAATTGAGCGGTGAGTCTCTGGCAGGTGCGGAAAAGCACGGCATTGATTTTGATACCGTGCTGCAATTCTGTGAGCCTATCAGGAAACTGAATGAAATGGGCGTGGAAGTCGCCATTGTCGTGGGCGGCGGCAACTTCTGGAGAGGACGCTCCAGCGGAAAAATGGATAGAACCAGAGCAGACCATATGGGAATGCTGGCAACCGTTATCAATGCCTTGGGTGTGTGCGATGCCCTGGAACAGCTGGGACTGGAAGTGCGTGTGCAGACCGCTATCTCTATGCAGCAGGTGGCAGAACCCTATATCCGCAACCGTGCTATCCGCCATCTCGAAAAGGGCAGAATCTTGGTATTTGGCTGCGGCACGGGCAACCCGTTCTTCTCAACCGATACGGCAGCTGCTCTGCGTGCGGCTGAGATCGAAGCGGATATTATCCTCAAAGCTACCATGGTGGACGGCGTTTATGACAGTGACCCCAAAACAAATCCTGATGCCAAAAAGTTTGATACGATTTCTTTCAGCGATGTGTTGAAATATGACTTGAAGGTGATGGACAGTACAGCCGCTGCTATCTGCAAAGACAACCATATTCCCATCGTGGTATTCAGCCTGGAGCATCCTGACAATATCGTTGCGGCTGTATGCGGAGAAAATGTGGGAACACTGGTCGAACAATAAAATCAATCTGATGGAGGTCAAAGCGTATGAATACAGTAATCAAAAATACCGATGAAAAAATGAAAAAATCCGTGCAGCATCTCGAAACAGAGTTTTCTGAGATTCGTGCAGGACGTGCCAATCCTGCCGTGCTGGACAAGGTCAAGGTGGATTACTATGGAGCCCCTACGGCGATTAACCAATTGGCAGCCGTTTCTGTGACCGAGGCAAGAACACTGACCATTCAGCCTTGGGACAAATCGATCCTTCGCCAAATCGAAAAGGCTATCCAGACTTCCGATATCGGTATCAACCCCCAGAATGACGGTACCGTGATTCGTATGATCTTCCCGCCGCTGACAGAGGATCGCCGTAAAGAAATCGTTAAGGATATTTCCAAAATGGGCGAGGAAACGAAAGTGGCAGTGCGTGGCATCAGACGTGAGGCGATGGAAAAACTCAAAGCCCTCAAAAAGAAAAGTGAAATTACAGAGGATGACCTGAAACACGGCGAAAAGAAAATTCAGGATATTACCGACAGCCATATCAAAACCATTGACAGCCTGACAGAGAAAAAACAAAAGCAAATTATGGAGATTTGAACGCTCACAAAAAAATATCTCGGCAGGAAAGAGTTTCTTGCCGAGATATATTTTCAGAAAAACAGAGGTGGCGGTATGGCGGAAAAGGATATGACAACCAAGCAATTGGAATGGTACAATGATGTTTTTGCGGATATTCTCAATGTACTGCTGTTTGACGGGAAACGGGTCGTTGCCCCTCAGGAATTGACAGCGGCAGAAAAAGAGTCCCATTATAAGGCTGACGGAAGAATCCGCAGTCAGGAAAGAGATGTCTTGAAATATTGGAAGCGTGCAGGCATCAGTCTGGCACTGTTCGGAACAGAAAATCAGGTGGAAATGGAAAAGTGGATGCCGATACGTGTATTGAGCTATGACGGCTCGGAATACAGAAAACAAATTCAGAAAAATCAGGAGTCTTTTTACCCTGTTATCACCTTGGTGATTTATTTCGGCAGAGAGCCTTGGAAATACGGTACGAACCTTCATTCCTGTTTGACAATCCCTGATGAACTGTTGCCGTATGTGAGTGATTATCGGATGAATCTGGTTTCCATGAAAGACCTGACGGAAGAGCAGATAGGAAAATTTCAGTCTGATTTCAGAGTGATAGCAGAATTTTTTAAAGCACTGAACAATGGAGAAACCTATCAGCCCACGGACAAGATGCTGGAGCATCCGGAAGAAACACTGGATATGATTAGTGTATTTTCGGGTGATGACAGATTCAGGGATGCATACAATGAACTGAACATAACGGGAGGAGTCAGCATGTGCAGAATCTATGATGATATTATCGAACAAGGTATCGAACAAGGTATTGAAAAAGGGATCAGGCAGGAAAAGGTCAATGGCATTAAAAAAGCAATCATTATGCTGAAAAATGTAGGAGCTACAGTGGATATGATTATTACGAATTTGGTGTCTGAATATTCCCTGAGCCAAGAGGAAGCAGCAGCAAGGGTGAAGGATGTTTTAGCACAGATGAGCTGAGGTGACGGCAATGGCAGAATTATATATTCCCGAACACGTTGGCATTATTATGGACGGCAACGGACGATGGGCGAAAAAAAGAGGACTGCCCCGTCAGGTGGGGCATACCTATGGGGCACAGACCTTTCGCAATATTACCCGCTATATCAGTAAGCAGGGCGTGAAAATACTGACTCTGTATGCGTTTTCAACAGAAAACTGGAAACGTCCTGCCGAAGAGGTGGGAGCGATTATGAAAATTTTTCATCAATATCTGGTGGATTCCCTGACAGACTTCCGTGATGATGATATCAAGGTGGTATTCATTGGTGACAGGTCGGCATTTTCTCCCAATTTGATTCAGCTTATCAATGAAACAGAGGAGGTTGCCAAAAATCGAAAAGGAATGTTGCTGAACATTGCCATGAATTACGGCGGCAGAGATGAAATTTTACGGGCTGTCAAACAGATTTGCAAAGATGTGCAGGAACATCGTTCGGACATTGACAGTTTGACGGAAAAGGATATTGAAAAATATCTTTATACCGCCCATCAGCCCGATCCTGATTTGATTATCAGAACGGGCGGGGAACACAGATTGAGTAACTTTTTGCTGTATCAGGCAGCTTATTCGGAATTTTATTCTGTCGATACCCTGTGGCCTGACTTTAAGCCAAAGGATTTTGACAGAGCCATAGAAGAATTTAACAAACGCAGCAGAAGATTTGGTGGTGTTTAGTACTTGAAAACAAGATTATTATCCTCAGCAGTAGGTATTATTCTGACGTTGGGAATTTTTTATATTGGCACAAAATACAGTATTGTAATAGATCTGAGTTTAACCATATTATCCGTAATGTGCCTTTTTGAAGGGCTTTCAGCAAATAAACTGAATAAAAAGTTGTCTATTGCAATTCCATGTATCATGTATTCAGCTTTAGTATGTATGCTTTATTCATATAAATTAGCAGTTCCCATTCTTACATTTGCGCTGATCGTTTCCTTATTTATGGCAATGATATTCAATCATGAAAAGATTGTTCTTAACGATATTGCTTTTGCGGTTCTTGTAACGGCAATGTGTACGTTCGGATTTTGGTCGGTAATATCTGTTTATGACTATTATAAAGGAACAGTCGGGATTTTTTATATTTTTACGGTATTCGCTACTTCTTGGCTTGCCGATGGGGGAGCATATTTCGGAGGAAGCTTTTTGGGAAAGAAAAAGCTTTGTCCAAAAAT
>ONUD01000071.1 GCA_900320925.1 uncultured Eubacteriales bacterium | reverse complement strand
TTTTCTGCCAAAAATTGTTCCCATTGTATCTCCCACGATATCCTGCCAAGATTTTTCAGGTGTACCTGTTTCCTCTCAGGCGGTTCCAGACAACTCAGGTCAACATAGGTTTTACCCTCATCAGGTCCGTTGTCAATGTACAGTTCTGCTGCCATACGTTCACTCCCTTCATTCATGTTTATGCAGTGTTTGCCGATACATTCCACGCTCTGCCGCTAAACCTTCAAGAAGTGACCAAAATTAAAATTTTGGCACGGCAGAGTTAACTGGTTGACTTTGCGGAGAAAAAGGAGTATAGTGAATACAGGCAGAATATCCATGTTGTAACTTGAGAAAGAAGGGGTTTGTATGAACTTTAATGGAAACAGCTATGACAGTTATCAAGGGTATGGTGTCAGTACCTATCGTTCAGCAGGAATGTCGATGGCGGAATACAGCAGGCGAATCTACGGTTGGATGGCAGTGGGGCTTTCCATTACCTTTATTTTGGGATTTGTGATACAGGGGATGCTGTCACCGATTTTTCTGATGCAGTTCATGCCGGTTTATTTTGGAAGCGTTATCATTGAACTGATTATGGTTTTTGTTTTGGGGTTCTTTGTGTATAAGCTGCCGTCAACGGTGAGTTTGATTTTGTTTTTGGTGTACTCGGTATGCAATGGCATCAACATTGCTCCCACGTTGATGCTGGCAGGTGCTGACAAGGCGATTTTTGCCTTTGCCGCTACCGCCCTGCTGTTTGGGGCATTCTCGATATACGGACTGATTACAAAGCGTGATTTGACGGCACTGCGTCCGATTCTGATCATTGGTTTGATTGTCCTGTTGGTATTTGCCGTGTTGGGGATGTTTTTCCACATGGGGGCAATGGACTTGGGAATCAGTCTGTTGGGAATCGTGATTTTTGTAGGCTTCACGGCATATGATACACAGAAAATCAAAAAAGGGTATGCTTATTTCAGCAGTGACCCTGAAATGCTGCGGAAATCTTCCGTCAATATTGCATTGGAACTGTATCTGGACTTTATCAACCTGTTTCTGTATATCTTGCGTTTGTTTGCGAGAAACAGCCGCTAAAACAGGATGGCTCTTCGGCAGAAATGCCGGAGAGCTTTTTCTATGGATTCGATTGATTTTTTGATGTGGGTGGTGTAAAATAAACTCGATTGATTGAATGGAGGAGAGAAGAATGAAATTTTCCGATATGCCATATAAACGCCTGAATATCGAGGAGATCAAAGCCGCTGCCGATGCCCTGAAACAGCGTTTTGAAACGGCAGATACCTTTGAAGAAGCGAACCGTGCCTTTTTGGAGTGGGATAAAATAATGTCCCATGCCGATACCATGATGAGCCTTGCCTATGCAAGACACTCGATTGATACGACAGATGGGTTTTATGAAAAGGAAGTGGAATGGATCGATGACATTTCGCCGGAGCTGACGGAACTGAGCCAAAGCTTTACCAAATTGCTGGTGGAGAGCCGATTCCGTCCGGAACTGGAGGAAGCTTACGGCAAACTGCTGTTTACCAATGCAGAAATTTTCCTGAAAGCCTTTTCCCCTGCCATCATCCCCGAAACGCAGGAAACCAACAAGCTGGAAACAGCCTATCAAAAGCTGATTGCTTCGGCACAAATCGAATTTGACGGAGAAAAGCGTACCTTGTCACAGTTGTTTCCATACAAGCAGTCTGCCGATGATGAAGAAAGACGTGCCGCATGGCGGGAGGAAGCAAGGTTTTATGACAGTCACGCAAGGGAGCTGGATGACATTTATGACCGACTGGTGCAGCTCCGGCACAAAAAAGCTGTCAAGCTGGGCTATCCGAATTTTGTGAAGTTAGGTTATCTTCAGATGAACAGGAACTGCTATGAGGCACACGATATTGCAAAATTCCGCAAAGCCGTCGTAAAATATATCGTACCCGTTGCAGACAGGCTTTACCGTGAGCAGGCTAAGCGGACAGGACTTTCCTATCCGTTTACGTTTGCCGATGCCGCCCTGCAATTCCGTGACGGCAACCCCAAGCCGCAGGGAACAGCAGAGGATATTCTGAAAACAGGAAAAAAACTTTACCATAAGCTTTCCAAGGAAAGCGGAGCATTTATTGACAAAATGTATGAAGAGGAACTGATGGATGTACTCAGCAAAAAGGGCAAGGCAAGCGGCGGTTACTGTACCCAGCTTGCCGATTACAAGGTACCCTTTATTTTCGCCAATTTCAATGGGACTGCCGATGACGTGGAGGTTATCACCCATGAAGCAGGTCATGCCTTTGCCTATTATATGGCAAGGGACATTGTTCCCTCCGACAACCAAAGTCCTACATTGGAAGCGTGTGAGGTGCATTCTATGACCATGGAATTTTTCGGTTGGAAGTGCAGTGACGATTTCTTCGGAAAAGATGCGAAAAAATTCCGTTACAGCCACCTGTGCGGTGCCATCACCTTTATCCCTTACGGCACGATGGTAGACCATTTCCAGCATATTATTTATGAAAATCCGTCCATGACACCGCTCCAGCGTCACCATGTCTGGAAAGAACTGATGGGAGTCTATATGCCGTGGATGAAGCTGGACGGCTCGCCGTTTTACGGGGAGGGGAAAGGCTGGCAGAGACAACTGCACATCTATGAAAATCCGTTTTACTACATTGACTACTGCCTTGCACAGACAGTTGCCTTGGAATTTTGGGTCATCATGCAGGACAGCCGCAAGGAAGCCTGGGAACGCTATATGAAGCTTGTCAAAAAGGCGGGGACACAGACCTTTACAGAACTGGTGGCAACGGCAGGCTTACAATCTCCCTTTGAAGAGGAAGCACTGAAAGAAGTGGCGGAAAAAGCGGAACAATGGCTGGACGACAATGAGGAATGAGCAATGCAAAAGGATTTTGTAAAATTCGAGAATGTGTATAAACGGTACAGGATGGGAGAAGTGACCATTACAGCGGCAGACGGGGTGAGTTTTTCCATTGACGAGGGAGAGTTTGCCGTAGTGGTAGGTCTGAGCGGTGCCGGAAAGACAACCGTGCTGAATATTCTGGGGGGCATTGACAGCTGTGACGAGGGCAGGATCATGGTGGGCGGCAAGGATATCAGTCACCTGAACCAGCATGACCTTGCCTCCTACAGAAGATATGATATTGGCTTTGTGTTCCAGTTCTACAACCTGATACCGAACCTGACTGCCAAAGAAAATGTGGAACTTGCCACACAGATCTGTCGGGAATCCCTTGATGCGGACACCGTGCTTGACAGCGTGGGGCTTTCCGAGCGGAAAAACAACTTTCCTTCACAGCTTTCCGGCGGAGAACAGCAAAGAGTGTCCATTGCAAGAGCCTTGGCCAAAAAACCCAAACTGCTGTTGTGTGATGAGCCGACAGGAGCATTGGACTACAATACGGGCAAGACAATCCTCCGACTGTTGCAGACAAAATGTACGGAAGACGGCATGACCGTTGTGCTGATTACACACAATTCTGCCATCACACCCATGGCGAACCGTGTCATCCGTATGCGAAGCGGCAGGGTTATCAGCAATGTGGTCAACCCACATCCTCTCCCCATTGATGAAATCGAATGGTAAAGGAGCGTGCAATGAAAAGGAAAAAAGCATTAAGGAAGAATATCGCAAGGGAGATTTCCCGTACCAAATCCCGTTTTATTTCCATCTTTGCCATCATTGCCATCAGTGTGGGATTTTTTACAGGTGTCAAGTCTGCCTGTCCGAGTATGATGGAAACGGCACGCCGTTACTTTGAAGAACAGAACCTGATGGATATCCAATTGATTTCTACCGTGGGCTTTGATGACGAGGATGCAGAGACGGTTCGTCAGATGGCGGGTGTCAGCCAGGTCATGCCGTCCTACGGAGCGGATCTGATGGTCAGGGAAAAGGACGTGGATGCGGCGGTAAAGGTCATGGCTCTGCCAACGAACGGCGGTACTATCAATCTTCCTCTGCTCAGAGAGGGCAGGATGCCCGAAAAAGGCGGAGAATGCTTGATGGAGAGCTATTATGCACAGCTGGGGGACAAAAAAATCGGGGATACCATCGTGTTCAGCCAGGCAGGGGATATGCTCAAACATACGGAATACCAAATTGTAGGCATTGCGGATTCACCAATGTATGTTGCCTATTTCAGGGGCAATACCAATATCGGCAGCGGCAGTATCGCCTTTTACATCATGGTGCGTCCGGAAGAGTTCCTGTCGGAACGCTACACCAGACTGTATGTAAAGACAGACCAGCCGAAAGAAAAATTTGAAGAGCTTTCCGTTCAGTGTCTGTCACGGTTCCGTGTCACGACCTATGCCGATGCCAAAACCAGGCTTGCCGATGCCCGCCGAGAGTACGAGAAGCAAAAGAAAACTGCCCTGCAAACCATCCGGGACGGAGAACAAAAGCTGCATGACGGGGAACAGGAATTTGCTCAAAAAATGGCGGAGGGACAGCAAAAACTGACAGACGGTGAAAAGGAGCTTGCGGATGCCAAGCAGCAGATCGCTGACGGGACGGAGGAAGCGGAAGCCAAGCTTGCCGATGCCAAACAGCAGCTTGCCGATGCCCGCCAAAAGTACAATGAAGGACAGGAACAGTACCAACAGGGCGTGACAGAATACAATGCCAAGATTCGAGAGGGGCAGAAACAATTGGACACTGCCCAAAGAGAATTTGACCGCCAGCATGAACGATTCTATTCTGTTACCAAGCCGCAGACGGAACAAAAGCTGGCCACTCTTCAGACAAGTATCAATATGGTGAACGACAGCATTGACCGGGTGCAGTCGGCAATCCATCGGTTGAAAAATATCGGATTGATTGCCGATGAAGAGAGTCTGTATGCACAGCTGGAGGCGTACAGGGAGGAACTGGCAGAGTACCAAAAGCAGTATGATGACGGCATGGCACAGCTTGCCGAGGGGGAAAGACAGCTGAATGACGCAAAAGCACAGCTTGATACGAAAAAAGAGGAGTTTGCGGCACAGAAAAAACAAGGTGAAAAGCAGCTCAGCGATGCCAAGGCACAGTTGGACAAAGCGGCGGAACAGTTGGCGGCAGGAGAATCTGCCTATCAGACTTCCATGCTGACAGGCATGGCGGAGCTTCAGGCGGCACAGGGGAAGATAGCACAAGGAGAAAAGGAGCTTGCCGCAGGAAAAGAAGAACTGCAAAAACAGAAAGAAGCCGCTCTGGAACAGTTCAAGCAGGCAAGAGAACAGCTTGCCAAAGGAAAATACGAGGCTCATGTCAAGCTTTCCGAGGCAGAAGAACAGCTATCGGAAGCCGAGGATAAGCTGTCTTTGCTGGAGGATGCCAAATGGTACGTGAGTGACAGGGAAGATGACCAGGGATATGCAGGCTTGTCGGAGGATGCCCAGCGTGTGGATAAGGTAGCCAAGGTTTTTCCGTTGTTTTTTCTTATCGTGGCGGCACTGGTGTGTCTGACAACCATGTCCCGTATGGTGGAAGAAAGACGTACCGAGATTGGTACCCTGAAAGCACTGGGATATTCCAATGCGGCTATTTCTGCCAAGTACCTGATCTATGCAGGCACGGCGGGGATCAGCGGCTGTCTTGTCGGAGGCACGGCAGGCGTACTGACACTGCCGAAGATCATCGTGGATACCTACGGTATTATGTATACCCTGCCCGAAACGAAGCTGGTGGTGGCATGGGACAGCTTTTGTTTGTCCTCATTGGTTGCCGTGGTATGTATCTGTCTGGTGGCACTTCTGGCGTGCCGGCATGACCTGCACATGGAGCCTGCCACGCTCATGCGTCCCAAAGCTCCTAAGCCCGGCAAGCGTATCCTGCTGGAACATATCACCCCTCTGTGGAGCAGGCTGAATTTCACTTCCAAAGTTACGGCAAGAAACCTGTTCCGTTATAAGGCACGGTTCCTGATGACGGTAATCGGTGTGGCAGGCTGTACGGCACTGATTGTGGCAGGGTTTGGACTGAGGGACTCCATTACCGTGATTGGCGACCTGCAATATGGGGAACTGACCCGCTATGACCAGGTGTATGCCCTGACGGAAGCGGAAACGGCTGACAGGAAAGCCTATTTGATGGCAAAGTTCCATCGGGATGACCGTCTTTCGGAGACACTGCTGAGTTATATGGGATGGTGCAGTGTCGGTTCTGAAGCGTCTGATGTCGTGCTGAATCCCCATATCGTGGTGGGGGAGAACCGCAGTGATTTTGAAAGGATGTTTGTGCTACGTGACAGGGAAACGCATGAACCCGTTGCACTGGATGACAGTGGGGTGGTCATTGATGAAAGGATGGGGGAAGTCCTGAAAGTCAAAAAGGAGGACAGAATCCGTGTGATAATTGATGAGGAGCCGTATGAGTTCCGTGTATCGGACATCACGGAAAATTATGCAGGCAATTTTGTTTACATGACACCTGCGTACTATGAAGCCGTTACAGGCAGACCTGTGAAATATAATGCGGTCATTGCCAATGTAGCAGCGTCCGCCAAGGAACAGGAGCATGAGATTGCCAATGACTGGATGGAAGAGGAGGATGTGATGACCGTTTCTCTCATCTCCGAACAGGTGGAAGCGATTATGGACACACTGGATTCGTTGAATGTCATTACCTTTGTGATGATCTTCTGTGCCGGACTTCTGGCCGTGGTGGTGCTGTACAACCTGACCAATATCAATATAGCGGAACGGGTACGGGAGATTGCTACCATCAAGGTGTTGGGATTCTACAGCATGGAGACGGCCAATTATATTTATCGTGAAAACATCGTCCTGACATTGGTGGGAGCGGCGGCAGGACTGCTGATGGGTTCCATGCTGTCGGATTTCATTGTGGAGTCGATCCAGATGAATAATGTCATGTTTGCCAAGAATGTGACGCCGTTCAGTTATCTGATGGGGTTTGTGCTGACATTTGCTTTTTCTATGCTTGTCAATTTTATGATGTACTTCAAAATGAACCGTATCAGCATGGTCGAGTCCTTGAAAAGTATCGAATAACATAAAAAACTTCCCGACAGCTTATCGGGAAGTTTTTCGTTTAATAAGTTTTTTCGTAAACCACAAGATAATTTTTGTCAATGTACCGTATCACCACAGTAATGGCTGAATCAATTCGTTCCTTGACGGTTTCAAAATCCAAATGTACCTGTGAAAGACTTTTTTCCAGTGCGGCGGCAGTGGTTTCATCGGCTTCCATCATCAGTTGGTACTGGTAGACTAGTCTGCTGTCCGATTCGGCAAAGATGGAGAGAAGCATCTCTTCATTGGTCAGTTCCTCTTCCATGTCGTGCAGACTTTCGGCAACAGACGGGGTTTCCAGATATTCCCGAAGAGTGGCATAGGGGGGAGCGGCTTTCTTTCTTTCATCGGTAAGTTGTTGCTCGAACAGGACGGTGCCGTCAGGATCCTTGTATCTTACCGAAAGAATGGTATCCTTTGCCGTCTGTTTCAGCTCGGACGCCGCACGGTTCAAGATGTCACGATGGCTTTCCGTCAGTTCTTCCAGTGCGGCGGCAATATCACTTTCCTGTCCAAAGGACTCCTTGAACGTGATTTCCACCACAACGGTATTGTTTCCTTCCGTCAGGATATGGGTTATCTGTGTGTCATTGGACATTCCTTTGGCAATGGCTGTCAGCCGTTCCTTTACCTTGTCGATTGTCAAAAGCTGCTGCACACTGCTGATTTGTGACAAGTCGGGGATGGACGGCACGGAGCTTTCCGGCACAGAGGACAGCACGGAGGATTCTTCTGTACGTTGCGGCACTTCCTCCTCCATGGTATGCGTTTCGTTTTCTATCCCCTCACAGGCACTCAGTACCATGATGCAAAGGATGGATATCAGCCACTTTTTCATAAGGATGCCTCATTGCCGATAAAGCAGAATTTCGTCACGTCAAACAATCCGCAGTCCGTGATACGGATTTCAGGAATGACGGGCAGTGCCATGAATGACAGGGTGATAAAGGGGTCGATGTTGGGATTGACACCCCTGTCATATGCCATACGGATAATGCTGTCCAACAGCGGAAGGAACTCGTCAGCACGTTTCAGGCTCATCAGTCCGCCCAGTTCCAGCGGCAGGGAAGCCAGTTCTTTGCCGTCTGCTGTGATGGTGTAACCACCCTGTATGGCTTGCAGTACTTCCACGGCTTTCAGCATATCGGCATGGTTGTCACCGATGACGATGATATTATGGGAATCATGTGCCACGGTCGTACCGACGGCACCATGCTGTAATCCATAGCCTGCTATATAGGCACAGGCATGGCAGTTTCGTGCATGGTGACGTTCTATGACGGCAATCTTGCGGACAGTGCCGTCAGCCAGTCCCTTTTGTACTTCCTCGTGTGTCATGGTCAGGGTACGAGTGGCAATCTGATTTTCCATGATGCCAATCACATGGTAGGTGTCCTGTTCGGGAATCTCGAAAATGCTTTCGTCAACGGGAGCAGTATGCACCGAATGAAGCAGTTCGGAAGGATAGGGGATATTGTTCAGTACGGGAATGTCTTTCCATGCCGTACCGTCCTTGTAGACATCATGCACGGTCATTTCCTCAAGGTCGTCAAAAATAACAATATCCGCCCGATAGCCACAGGCAATCGCTCCGATTCGCTTTAAACCATAGATATTGGCGGCATTGATGGTTGCCATCTGAATTGCCTGTACGGGGGACAGTCCCAATTGCACGGCCTTGCGGAGATTGGCACGAATCGTTCCCTCCTGCCGTATATCGGCAAGGTGCTTGTCATCGGTGCAGAATGCCATGCGGGAGGTATCAATGCCGCTTTCGATGACACCTTGGATAATGGCTTCCAGATTTTTGGATGCCGAGCCGTCACGCACCAACACTGCCATGCCGCAGCGAAGCTTTTCCACGGCTTCTGCAAAAGTCATGCTTTCATGATCGGTATGCACCCCTGCCGTGACATAGCCGTTCAATTCCTTGCCTGTTACCATCGGGGCATGGCCGTCAATGACGCTATCGGAGAATGCCCGCAGTTTTGCCATCACGTCAGGGTCACAGTTGACCGTGCCGACAGCGTTCATCAGCTCTCCCAGACCCAATACACGGGGGTGGTCTTTCAGTGCGGACAGTTCTTTGGCGGTCAGTACGGCTCCCGCATGTTCAAACGGCGTGGACGGTACGCATGACGGCAGCATGATGTAATAATTGACACAACAATGCTCCGAAGCATTCAGCATGGCTTCAAGAGCAGGGATTCCTCCGACATTGGCAATCTCATGGGGGTCGGTGATGACGGTAGTTACACCCCATTGCAGTTCTTCATAGGCATAGACGGGTGGTGTAACCATGGAGGATTCTACGTGCAGATGGGCATTAACAAGTCCGGGAGCAGCATATTTCCCCTGCAAATCCACTTCTGTTTTGCCGTGGTAACTGCCCGTGCCGACAATGATGCCGTCTGTCACGGCAATATCCCCGTCCAGTATCTCGCCCGTGAATACATTGACAATCCTGGCATTTTTCAGTACCAAATCGGGCAGTTCTTTTTCCTGAGCCGTTTGTATCAGTCTTTCAATGTTCATGTTTTCCTCCCCATTCCGACAATTCTTTCAGATGTTCCTTGTATCCCCTGCGGACGGCAGGGTACTTGACCAAAAACTTCACACTCTTTCCTACGAGCAGGAAGGCATACTTCCACAGCATGGAATGCTTCATTTCCGTGACATAGCCCTTGTGCCGTTCCCTGTCATAGTGCAGGAGCTTTTTATGGCGGTAGCAGTTGGTATAGCGGCACCTTGCCAGATCCGTGATAAAAAAGCCTTCCTTGTCTTTTTTGAAGAAGCATTTTGGAATCAGATAGCTGTTCAAAGAGAACAACTGCCGCCAGAAATGGCGTTTTTCCTGTCGGGAAGCGGCGTACATGGTTTCGTCATAAAACACGCCGTACTGTCGGAGTTCCTCATCGGACAGCAGTCCCTGACAGGAAGCCATCAATTCCTGATTCAGCCGTTCCGTATCGGTGTGATAGAAATGCTCCCAGCCTTTGAGGTAGTCATCATAGGAACGAAGCACAATGTCCGCTAAAAAGTACCGCTGATAGGCAACCTGCCGCATGACGCATAGAATCAGCTTCCGCACCTGATACAAGGCATATGGCTTCTGGTCGTTGACCGAGGTGAGTATCAGTTCATTGCGTTTGATATAGTATTCCTGAAAGCCGTCATACTTGCCCTCAAAGTCATCATGCCATACAGCAATGCCGCTGAGTACGGCAATGTCATCGGCACACCGCAGGGAATATTCAATATCATCTACCTTGATGAAAAATTGCAGGGGGTAGCCATACTTTGCCTGCCAGTCGGCGGGGAAGCAGTAAAACCACCATGCATTATAATCTCCCTTGGGATAGCACGACACCCCAAATACATTGTCCCGTTTGGTCATATCCAGACCATTGCCGATGGAATGGATTTTTTTACCGTTCCAAAAGGAGCCTGCTTCATGCTGGGTAATAAAGTCACTGAGTTTCAGCATGGTGCCGCCGACAGACAGATTCCTGTCTTTGGCAAGCACCAGCAGGCTGTAAACCCGCAGCAGCATTTCACAATCCAGCACAATGTCATCGTCCATAAACAGAATGTGAGTATGATTCCTGCCACTGTGCAGGGCTTCATAATAGCCTCTGGTAAAACCGCCGCTGCCGCCCGTGTTCTGATTCGGAATCAAGGTGGTATAAGTGTTTTCTACCATGCGTTTGTCCAGCGTTTTGCCGTTGTCCACGATATAGAAATGAATATTGTCAGGGTTCAGGATATTTTGATGTGCCAGATAGTCCGTAATAGCACGGTGATTTCTCAGCAAAAACGGTTCTCTTCGGAACGTGCAGATGACCACAGCGATATTGACAGGCTGTACTTGCACCGCCGTGCAGGAAAAGTCACCGCCGTGCAGGATACCGTCCTTGGAGTCCAGTGTAAAGTACACCTGCAAATATTCCTCCGGCATGACAGAGGAAAGGTTGGTGATATCCTCCGTCCTACATTCTGCACCGATTTTTTTTCCAGCAGGAGGGTTTCTGAAAAGTCCTTCTTCACCCCGAAAATACGCAATACAAAAATACCGCTCACCCTCAGTCGCAGAAACAGGTCTGAAAAGCGGCAGTATTCTTTATATTTTCCGACAGGGAACGCATTGAAATAGGTATCAAAGCGGGTTTCCGAACGGACAGACAAGCCCTGTTCCGAAACACTGCCCCTTGCCGACCGATAGTACAGGTCAGCTTTGGGGCAGACAGTTTCTTTCGGGAACAGGATATTTCTTAAAATCTTATGCACCGAACTCATCTTTTACCGCCGTCAGTGCAACGTCAATGACTTTATCCATGTCATAGTACTTATAGTGACCCAGACGGCCGCCGAAAATGACATTCGGTGTCGCATCGGCAAGCTTCTTGTATTCTTCATAAAGCTTGTTGTTTTTGTCGTTGTTCACGGGATAATAGGGTTCAATGCCGGGCTTCCACTCAGAGGAATACTCTCTGGAGATGACGGTTTTGGGCTGGGTACCAAATTCAAAGTGCTTGTGTTCGATGATTCTGGTATACGGCACTTCCCTTTCGGTATAGTTGACAACGGCATTGCCCTGGAAGTTGTCAGTATCCAGCACCTCTGTTTCAAACCGTACAGAACGGTATTCCAGCACACCCAACTTATAGTCAAAGAACTGGTCAATCTGACCTGTAAACACGGTTTTCTGCACCTTGTCGGCATTGGTCTTGATCCATTCAAAATAGTCTGTGCCGGTCAGAACGTCAATGCCCTCCAGCATTTTTTCAATAATGGGGGTATAGCCGCCCATCGGAATGCCCTGATACCGTGCATTGAAATAGTTATTGTCAAAGGTGAAACGCAGGGGCAGTCTTTTGATGATAAAGGCAGGCAATTCCGTGCAGGAGCGTCCCCACTGTTTTTCAGTATAGCCCTTGATAAGTTTCTCGTAGACATCTTTGCCGACAAGGCTGAGAGCCTGTTCTTCCAGATTTTGCGGATTGGTCAGGTGCAGGTCAGCAATCTGGTCGGCAATGATTTTTTTAGCTTCAGCAGGGGTCTTGATGTTCCAAAGACGGCTGAAGGTATTCATGTTGAACGGCAGGTTATACAGTTCGTCCTTGTAGACGGCAACAGGGGAGTTGATATAGTTGTTGAACTCGGCAAACTGATTGATATATTCCCACACGGTTTTGTCATTGGTATGGAAGATATGAGCACCGTACTTGTGGACATTGATGCCTTCCATTTTTTCACAGTAGATGTTGCCGCCGATATGGTTTCTTTTGTCGATGACAAGCACCTTTTTTCCTCTTTTGTTGGCTTCATAGGCAAAGATGGCTCCAAACAAGCCGGCACCCACGACTAAATAATCGTACATTTCCAAACAATCCTTTCTTTATCGTATCTGCTTGAATTTTCGCAGAATGGCTCTTCGCCGTGTACCGGGGGGGCAGACGGCGTAAAGATACTTATTAAACGAGAGATTTTTCAAAGTTGTCCCGTTGACACTGGCAAAATGCACACGGGGCAGTTCTGTCCATGCAATATCTGTCTGTGCGGCAATATAGGTCATGTAGACACCAAACAGACGTTCTCCTAATTTTCCCATCTCTCTGGGATAGCACAATTCTTTTGGCTTGCGTTTTTCGTACTCGAAGAGAATGTCAAACAGCCATTGACTGTAACGGTCAAACTGTTGTTTTTCCATCACGAAGATGTTGCAGAAGTAGGACATGGTTCCCCGAAAATACTGTTCCGCCGAGGAACTGTAGGCAGGATACAAGTCGGCAATGACTTCTCTGAGCAGTTTGATATCATCAAATTGGCGGCGATCATTGCGGTTATAGAAAGCTTCCACGCTTTCATAGAGATTTTCCCTTGCGGAAGCAATAATGGGATATTGGTCTGTCCAGTCTGCCACGCTGTCCAGACCGAGTGTCTGCACGGTGTGTTCATCGGGGGTGTCCAATATCCTGTAAGGACGCTGGCACGGTGTTCCCGAAAAGTCAAGGTACCGCCGCTGATGGAACAGTCCGCATACATCACAGTCTACATTTTTCCATGCCCAGTACTGCACGGTCAGTTCGCAGTAGCTTGGATTTTTACGGGAAATATTCTCTCCTGTATTGTCGTGCAGTGACAGCAGGGGGTCATTTTCATGATATAAGTCTGCTCCTGCCGAAACAGGCAACAAGATATTTCCATACGGTTCAGCATGGCTTTTGAACACGCTGACCGGCAGTCTGACAGCTTTCATGCCGTTCACCACACATTCTTTATTTTGTCACAGATTGGCACTAATGTCAAGAGTGAAATCAGCCCTCTCCCACCATCTGAGGGCGATGGTCGGCAGCGGGAAGGTAGAGAGCGGCACACACCGCACAGCACAGGCCGAACAGTTCCTGTTCTTCGTTGTAGAAGTGCAGTTCAAAGCCGTCCCCGAATTTTCCCCAGCATTTTTTTTGTGTCATGATGGGGCTTTTGTCCACATCGATCAGAGAGAAGCGGCCTGCGGCGATATCTCCGAGAAAGCGATAGGTACTGCCATAGATGACGAAAGCAAAGTACTCCTTGATAAACGGCACGAATACAAACAGTCGTCCCATGCACCTCACCGAGAAATACTGCACAACGAGATTTTTGTGTACGATCTCCGCAGCGATATGGCGGTCGGGGGTTCGGATAATTACTTTCTGCTTGTTTTTTTCGCTTCTCACGGACACGGAATAACGCAGATAAGCACTTTCATCCAGAATCTCAAAGCCTGCCTCACTGTATTTCAGGAAAAGCTTCATCATATTCACCACCTCAAGAAAATAGCTGTTCTATCTTAGATTCCGGAATATGGGTCAGTTGGGAAAGCTGTTTCACGGTCATGCTCTCATAGTCCGCACAGGTATCCTCCACTGCCTTGAGCAGCAGCATGACGGCAAAACAGTCAGCCTCCCGTTCATATTTTGATACACAGAGGTCGGTGTTGCAGCTCAGGTTGATGGAGTTAGTTCCCTTGTGCAGGAAGATATGTCCCAGTTCATGGGCAGTTGTGAACCGTCTTTCATCATCGTTCAGTCTGTCATTCAGGACAATGAACCATATTCCCTCTCTCTTTATTGTAAACCCATTGACTCTTTCAGGCAAGTCCAAAGATAAAATTATGATTCCCATATTGTCGCAAATATCCTTTGGCATGGCTCTGCCATATTGGGCGGTCATCTCGTTGACAGCATTCCGGATTTTATTCACAGGCATCCTCCTTTCATCTGTTCGGCGATTCTGGAGACTTCTTTGATTGCTTCCACGATTTTTCTTTTTTCCGTTTCGTTCAGAGGGTTGCCGTCAAACATCAAGCCCTCCTGCTCACAGAGCTTTTTAGTAAATTCGTCCAGCATATCCGATACATCCCTGCTTTGTACGGCATCGGTTTTTCCCAGAAGATAGTCGGAGCTGACTCCGAACAGTTCACACAATTTCAGCAGCAGTTCATGGGAAGGCACACGGCGGTTCTGTTCATACATTCCGATGGCAGACGGTGAAATGCCCAATTTTCTTGCCAGTTCCGCCTGACTGAAACGGGCTTCGGTTCTGAGTTCTCTGATCCTGTTGCCAAATGGCTCTTTCATACAAAAACCTCCAAATTTCATGTACAATCCTGTAGGCGGCAAGTTGTTTTTTACTATCATACCACACGTTCTGTGTGATTGCAAGGACTGTTTTGATTTTCGTCACTTTACCAAAATTTTGTTCGATGTTTTTATGCAATCGAACAAAATTTCGTTTTACCTCTTGCTTTTTTGAAAAAACGGGTTATACTAATAATCACACGAATCGTGTAGAAAGGAGAACGCCGTATGACCTATGCCGAATGGGCAAAAGAGTATCTGGACAGTGCCGCACAAATCAAAGAAAACATGACCGTTATCAAACAACAGCTTCCCACTGCTCCCGTCAGTGAACTTAAAGAGATGAATTTCCGTATCTCCGTTTTGTACCAGATGTATCTCGACTGTCTGTCAACTGCCAATATACTGAAAAAAAGAAAGGGTGTTGCATTTTGAGAACCGTTGTTTCTGTTTCCTCTCAGAGTCTTGAAAAGTTTTCCTGGAATGACCTTTTGCGTGCTTCTGACTCTACTGACGGGAGAGTGATACGCATGAAAAAGATTCTCCGCCTTGCCATGGAACACGAGCTGACCAAACGCCAGCATACCTGCATTACCATGCGGTATTTTGATGACCTGTCCGTCAAGGAAATTGCTGTCCGCATGAATCTCAAACCTACCACTGTCTATAAACATCTCCAAAAAGCCAAGAATGCTTTGAAAAAATGTTCGCTTTATTTTTGAGGCAAAAACGCTCCCTGTCAACTACTGTTTGGCAGGGAGTTTGTTTTTACTGCCATTTTTTTCGGGTTAATTGTTCTTTTGGAGAATAATCTTGCAAAAGATTTAGAGTATAATGTAACCTGAATCAAAAGATGGTGCAATAATGAAAAGGGTGAGTTCTGATGATGAGAATCGGTCTGGATATAGGCTCCACAACGGTAAAGTGTGTGGTGCTGGACGAGGACAGTCATGTACGGTATCAAACGTATGAAAGACATTACTCGCAGATCACGGAAAAAATTGCGGAACTGCTGAAACGAGTGAAAAAACAGGTGAAGAGTGCCGATGATGCCGTGATTGCCATGTCGGGTTCGGCTGGAATGGGCATTGCCGATGCCTGCGGCATTGATTTTGTGCAGGAGGTCTATGCGACAAGAGTGGCCGCCAATACCTTTCTGCCTGAAACAGATGTTGTGATAGAGCTGGGCGGCGAAGATGCCAAGATCCTGTTTTTGTCGGGCGGACTGGAGGTCAGGATGAACGGCTCTTGTGCAGGCGGTACGGGGGCATTTATTGACCAGATGGCAACACTTCTGAATGTGCCTATCGAACAGCTTGACGAGTTGGCACGTCAGCATGAAAAAATTTATACCATAGCTTCCCGCTGCGGCGTGTTTGCTAAGACCGATATTCAGCCCCTGCTGAATCAGGGAGCCAAAAAAACGGACATTGCTGCCAGTATCTTTATGGCAGTCGTTAACCAGACCATTGCCGGTCTGGCACAGGGCAGGGAAATCAAAGGAAATATCGTTTATCTCGGCGGGCCGCTGACCTTTCTCCCGCAACTGCGGGCAGGTTTTGACAAGGCTCTGAAAACAAAAGGAATCTGTCCTGACAATTCCCTCTATTATGTTGCCATGGGAGCGGCATTGTGTGCGGAAAAGGGGGCAGACCTTGATACCGCCATTGCCAAGGCGGAGGTCTATCGGGGCAGCGGCAACTTTGCCTTTAACAAGCCTCTGTTCCGCAGTCAGGCGGAACTGGACGAATTTCAGGCAAGACACGCTAAAGCAACGGTTCCAAAAGGAGAACTCAAAGGCTTTGACAAACCGGTATTTCTTGGCATTGATGCCGGCTCTACGACGGTCAAGGGGGTGGCTGTGGCAGAGGACGGTACCCTTCTGTATTCGGAGTACCTCTCCAACAGCGGCAATCCTGTTCCGATTGTCAAAAGCTTTCTGGAACATCTCTATGAAATCAATCCTGCTGTCCGCATTGCTGCCGCTGCCGTCACGGGATACGGCGAGGAGATTATCAAAAATGCCTTTAACATCGACTACGGCATTGTGGAAACAGTGGCACATCTGACTGCTGCCAAGAGTTTCATGCCTGATGTGGAGTTTGTTATTGACATCGGCGGGCAGGATATCAAATGCTTCAAAATCCACAGCGGTGTCATTGACAATATCTTTTTGAATGAAGCGTGTTCTTCGGGCTGCGGTTCGTTTTTGCAGACCTTTGCCAATGCACTGGGGTATTCTGCGGAGGAATTTTCCAAGCTGGGACTGCTGGCAAAACAGCCGGTGGATTTAGGCTCCCGCTGTACGGTATTCATGAACTCCTCCGTCAAGCAGGCTCAGAAAGACGGGGCAACCATTGAGGATATATCGGCAGGACTATGCCTGAGCGTGGTGAAAAATGCCCTGTATAAAGTCATTCGGGTGGCAAGTCCCCGTGAACTGGGCAAAAAAATTGTCGTGCAGGGCGGTACCTTCCTGAATGATGCCGTACTGAGAGCTTTTGAACAGGAGATGGGTACCAATGTCATCCGTCCCGAAATATCAGGGCTGATGGGGGCATACGGTGCCGCACTCTATGCACGTTCCAAAGCAAAGGAACATTCTTCCGTGCTGACACGGAAGGAGCTTGCCGGATTCGTGCATGAAATCAGATCCGTTAACTGCGGCGGATGCAGCAACAACTGCCGCTTGACCGTCAATACCTTCAGTGACGGCAGGAAATTTATTGCAGGCAATCGCTGTGAAAAGCCTGTGACCAAAAAATCCCCCGATGACAGCTTGAATATCTATCAATATAAATTGCAGCTTTTACGAAACTATACCCCAAAAGAGGGAAAACGTGGCAAAATCGGGATTCCTATGGGACTGAATCTGTTTGAACTGCTGCCGTTCTGGCATACCTTCCTGACGGAACTGGGCTTTGAGGTCATTGTTTCGCCGTTTTCCAATCGGAAGCTGTATCTTCACGGACAGCAGACCATTCCCTCTGATACCGTATGCTTCCCTGCCAAGCTGATGCACGGTCATGTGCAGTGGCTGCTGGACAACGGCATTACCACCATTTTTTACCCGTGTATGTCCTACAACTTTGACGAGGAACTGGGCGATAATCATTATAACTGTCCCGTGGTGGCCTATTATCCCGAAGTCATTTATTCCTATGTCAAGGATATACCGGGGGCAAAGCTGTTCCATGAATTTGTCGGAATCCACCGTCCCAAGGACTTTCCCAAAAAAATCCATGCACAGCTTCAGGAATATTTTGACGGCATTACTCTGAAAGAAGTCAGAGAAGCTGCCAAAGCCGCTTATCAGGAGTATGAAAGCTACCTGAAAAAAATCAGGGATTACGGTGATAATATTATCCGCCGTGCCGAAGAACAGGGAAAAACCATCATTGTACTGGCAGGCAGACCCTACCATGCTGACCCCGAAATCAATCATGGCATTGACAAGCTGATGACAGGTCTTGGCGTGGCGATTGTATCGGAAGATGTGGTAAGCGGCAAGGTGCATGAAAAGATTCATACAGACGTTTTGAACCAGTGGACGTATCATTCCAGAATGTATGCAGCAGCGGAGTATGTCAGTCAGCATGACAACATGAATCTGGTGCAGCTGGTATCGTTCGGTTGCGGCGTGGACGCCATTACCACCGATGAAGTGCGTGCCATTCTCGAACACCACGGCAAAATTTATACACAAATTAAAATTGATGAAATTACCAATCTCGGGGCTGTCAAGATCCGCCTGAGAAGCCTTTTGGCAACCATACAG
>ONUD01000072.1 GCA_900320925.1 uncultured Eubacteriales bacterium | reverse complement strand
GTGAGCATTTCAGTAATTTTTGTGTTCATGATGAAATCCCTCTTCATCTTCACTCACAGACCCTTCCTCCTTAGGTTCTACATAGAAATTGCCTTCTTCATTCAAGCCGCTTTGATAGAACTCTACCGGTTCGGTACTCATCGGTTCTCTGAGGTTGTCATACGATGTAAACATTTTATTGTTCCCAACAGGTGCATCCTCGTCTGTAAACCAGCCCTGTTCCACAGGCAGATCCTCTTTTTTGAGAAGCTCCAAATCTAATTTCCCCATTCTTGCCGCATACTGCCGCCCAATCTTTTTGAACGGCTTCCAGAATGCCCACACCGCTGCCGCCAGCATGAGAGCCGCTCCATAGAGTGCAAAATAGATATATTTGTCCTCGTTTTTCAGTTCATACAGTGTGGTGTCAACCGTCCAGTTCAGCAGAAATTTATTCAGGTCACGTTCCATTCCGTGCTTATATAATTCATCGCCTGTCAATACCGTCAGATTAAGCCCCGCCTTGTCGGTTTCGGTCAGGATATTGACTCTGCCCTTGTAGGTCATGCTGTCAGCATCTCCCGTCAGCAAAGCTGACATTGCCAAATCACACGCACTATATACCGGCATTTTCATCACGATAACCTTGTCTTCACTCACCCTTACCAGATAGTTGCTCAATTTCGGATTGCTGCCCTCAAATTTGGTAATCATATCTTCCTTTTTGATGACACCCGCAATCTCTTCACCCTCCCGCAGTTCTTGATAATGGGACGGCTCTATCATTTGGAGGTCAGCCTTATTTTCCCCGATCATATCGAATGCCGCTGCCACTTGTACGATGACCAGCAGCGAACACATGATACCAATACCTAATTTTACTTTGTCCCACCATGTCAGGATATACTTATTTCTGTCAAGCATCTGTGATATCTCCTTTCAGTTGCTCTGCTCTGTCGGCTGTCATCAATGCCTCAATGATTTCATCCAGACTGCCGTTCAGAATGTCATTGATTTTATACAGTGTCAGACCGATACGATGGTCAGTCACTCTGCCCTGCGGATAATTATAGGTACGTATCCGTTCACTTCTGTCACCTGTCCCCACCTGGGAATGCCGCTGACGTGCCACTTCACTCTGCTGCTTTTCACGCTCCGCCTCTAATAATCGGGATTTCAGCACCTTCATGGCTTTATCCTTATTCTTATATTGACTCCGCTCGTCCTGACACTCTACCACCAATCCTGTCGGCAGATGTGTAATTCTGATGGCAGATTCGGTTTTGTTGATATGCTGCCCGCCTGCACCGCTGGAACGAAACGTGTCGATACGCAGCTCGGACGGGTCAATGCTCACCTCTACGTCCTCCGCTTCGGGAAGCACCGCCACGGTCACGGTGGAAGTATGGATCCGTCCCTGTGTCTCCGTTTCCGGCACTCTCTGCACACGATGCACCCCGCTTTCATATTTCAGTCTGGAATATGCCCCCTCTCCCGTCACCAGAAAGCTGATTTCCTTATAGCCCCCCAGTTCCGTTTCATTGGCATTCAGCACCTCTGTGCTGTACCCCCTTCTGACGGCATACATACTATACATCCGAAACAGTACCCCTGCAAACAAGGCTGCTTCTTCTCCTCCTGCACCGCCCCTGATTTCCACAATGACGTTCCTCTCATCATTCGGATCTTTCGGCAGCAGTAAAATTTTCAGTTCTTCCTCCAATTTTTCGCAAAGCGTCTGTGTTTCCTCCAGCAGTTCTTTCAGTTCCCTATCCTCTTCCGACAATTCTTTCAGTTCCTCTTTGTCCGCCGTTGCCTTCCGATACTCCCGATAGGTCAGTGCCAGCGGCTCAATGCTTTTATATTCTTTCATCACCTGTGCATATTGCTCCGGCGATGACACCACCATCGGATCACATAATTTTTGCGACAGTTCTTCATACCTGCTTTCCAACGCCTGCACCTTTTCAAACAATCCTTTCACCCTCCCTGACAATCTTCCTGATATTCTTCTCCACTTTCACTCGCGACAGCATCATCTCATGCCGGCATCCCCTGCACCGCAGTTTGAAATCCATCCCGATACGCATCACATCAAACTGTCGATTATGCTCCTTTCCACAGGGGTGCGGCTTCTTCATTTCTATCATATCCCCTATCCGAATGTCCATCTTCATCCCTCCATGAATTGATTATAACATTGATTCCACTTTTTTACAAATATTTTCTTGCAAATTGCAAAAATATATGTTACACTATAAGAGTACTTTATCTGTCCGTAGCACAGTTGGATAATGCATCAGACTCCGACTCTGAAGATCAAGGGTTCGAATCCCTTCGGGCAGGCTTCAAAAAAACGCATGATTACTGTAAAACCCAGTAATCATGCGTTTTTTCATTGTTTACGAGTTGAATTCGGAGACAGGTATTTTTTTAATTTCTTCTTCGGAATACGGTTCAGCAGTTTTGTACCATTCCAAACATAACTCAATATCCTCTTTACTGAAATCAAAGGGAACTACTGTTGTTATTCTTCCACAATTTCAAAGAGTTCGGGTGGGAAAAGATAATCTTCATCCAGTTCGGTCATGATTCTGTACCAATCTTTTTCAATGGAGATTACTTCATAGATTTTGCCAGTTCTAATTCCTACTTTATCCTCTCCAATGTACTTAACTTTCAATCTAATCATCCCACTGTCCGAAAAGTTAGCCGCCGTCAACAAAATATAGAAGTGTAATACGCAATGTAAATAAGACAAAATTTTTCCATTTTCAGACAGCAAAAAGCCGCATGAACAGTAAGTCACAAAGACTCAATTCATGCGGCTTTGAC
>ONUD01000073.1 GCA_900320925.1 uncultured Eubacteriales bacterium | reverse complement strand
TGCAGTGAATGCGTTGTATTTCGTTGGAAGAATCCTATTGATGCCGATCTATAAGCTGCTGTTTTTTTTGAGGGTGAACGGCAAGGAAAATTTGCCGAAAGAGGGAGCATATATTATCTGTTCCAATCACCTGTCAAACCACGACCCTGTGCTGCTGGGCGTGGCACTGCGGCGGCAGTTATTTTTCATGGCAAAGGCGGAGTTGTTCAGGAATCCGTTTCTGGCAAAGTTGATACGGGCACTCGGAGCGTTTCCCGTTGAGCGAGGGGCAGGGGACGGCAAAGCCATCAATGAAGCAGAACAGGTTGTCAGGGAGGGGAAATTGCTGGGGATTTTTATAGAGGGCACCCGCTCCAAGACAGGAGAGTTTCTGCGTCCGAAATCGGGAGCGGCCATTATTGCCCAACAAATGCAAGTACCTGTAATCCCCGTCTGCATTACCCCAAAAAACAAACAAGTCAAGGTGTTTCAGAAAGTGACCATCTCCATCGGGACACCGATGACTCCGCAGGAACTGGGACTGACAAACGGCGGCGGTGCCGAATACCGCAATGCCAGCCGCAAGATGATGGCGGAAATACAGAAGATGAGGGAGCATGACCTGACATGAGCATTACAGTTGCCCAATCGGCAGGCTTGTGCTTTGGCGTGAGCCGTGCCATCCGTATGGTAGAAGAACTGCTCGACGAGGGAAAACAAGTCTGCACGCTCGGCCCTATTATCCACAATCCTCAAAAAGTGGCGGAATTTGAACAAAGAGGGGTTCGTATCGTGGCAGAGCCTGCACAGGTGTCCGAAAAAGAGGTGCTTGTCATCAGAGCACATGGGATCCCCTCTGCTACCGAAGAAGCCATTCGGGCATTGCATCTGAATTATCGGAATGCAACTTGCCCATTTGTTATAAAAATTCATCAAATAGTGTTGCAACATTCGGAAATTGGTGATATAATATTGATTGCAGGCGATAAAAATCACCCTGAAGTCCGGGGAATCATCGGGCATTGCCATTCGGAATGTCATACCTTTCGCAACAGTGACGAGTTGGTGCAGTTGTTGGAGAAATTTCCGTATCTCAAAGAAAAAAGCTTGTGTGCCGTGGCACAAACGACTTTCGACGGATCAGAATGGAAAAAATCTTTAAAAAAATTGCAAAAACTCTGTACAAATGCAAAGTTTTTTGATACAATATGTAATGCCACATCCTTGAGACAGTCCGAAGCTGCCATACTGGCCTCTCAGTCAGACCTGATGCTCGTGATCGGCGGCAGACACAGTTCCAATACCAACAAACTCTTCCATATCTGTAAGAGCCGGTGTGAGGAAACGTATCTGATTGAATCTGCTGACGAGCTGCCGCTGTCAAGAGTAAGAGGACATTCCCGGATTGGCGTTACTGCCGGGGCTTCAACGCCGGCAAGCATTATAAAGGAGGTACTTGATACCATGACAGAAGAAATCAAAACTGCTGCTGAAGAAAGCAAAGAAAACTTTGAGGAACTCTTGGAGGAGTCCTTCAAAAATTATAATACAGACGGAAAGGTACACGGTGTGGTTGTAGAGGTAACACCTACAGAAGTAAGAGTCGATGTCGGCAGAAAACAGACCGGTATTATTCCGCTGTCAGAGCTTTCCGGTGATCCCAATGCCAAAGCAGAGGATCTCGTGAAAGTGGGGGATGAACTGGATGTCATCATCATGAAAACCAATGACCAGGAAGGTACTATCCTCCTGTCCAAGAGACTGCTCGACTCCCAGAAGGGCTGGGACGAGATCGTGAAGGCAGAAGAAGAAAAAACCGTTGTGACCGGCACTGTGACAGAAGTCGTCAAGGGTGGTGTCATCGCTGTGACCAACGGCATGAAAGTGTTCATCCCTGCTTCTTTGGCCACCGCTACCAGAGGAGAAGACCTCAACAACCTGCTCAAACAGGAAGTTTCCTTCCGTATCATCGAAACGACCAGACAAAGAAAACGGGCAGTCGGTTCCATCCGCTCCGTCCTCAATGACGAACGGAAGAAGAAAACAGAAGAATTCTGGGCTTCCGCTGAGGTCGGCAAACAGTATCACGGTGTTGTCAAATCCCTGACTTCCTATGGTGCTTTCGTGGATATTGGCGGCATTGACGGCATGGTGCATATTTCCGAGCTTTCCTGGAACAGGATTAAGCATCCGTCTGAAGTTGTCAGTGTCGGTGATGAACTGGATGTCTACATAAAGGGTCTTGACCCCGAAAAAGGTAAAATCTCCCTTGGCTACAAGAAGGCAGAGGACAATCCTTGGGAAATCCTCAAGAACCAGTATCCGGTCGGTACCGTCTGTGAAGTGAAGATCGTTGGTCTGACACAGTTCGGTGCATTTGCCAGAATCCTGCCGGGCATTGACGGTTTGATCCATGTTTCCCAGATCTCTGACGAGAGAGTGGAAAAACCACAGGATGTTCTTTCTGTCGGTCAGAAAGTGACCGTCAAAATCACTGCAATCGACTTCGAGAGAAAGAGAATCAGTCTTTCCATGAGAGAAGCAGTGGAAGCTCCCGCAGAAGAGGACGAAGAAGAATAACCGCTTTTTCAGGCATCTCCAACGAGGTGCCTGAAAGTGTTTCATGCACAATGCATGATGTATGGTGCATGGAAAAGAGGGAGGCATTTGGAAATGTATGAAGCTATTACCGCACAGGCCAGACAGGCCGTGCTGGAAATTCTGGAACAGGCAAAACTGCAAGCAGGTACTCTTTTCGTGGTGGGATGCTCCTCCAGCACCGTGGCAGGACAGTCGTTTGGCTCCGCTTCCAGCATGGCCATCGCTCAGGCAGTCTTTGACGGAATCTATCCCGTACTGCAAAGCCGTGGCATTTACTTGGCAGCACAGTGCTGTGAACATCTCAACAGAGCCATCGTGACGGAAAAGGCAGTCGCTTTGCAGCAGGGACGGGAAGCTGTCAATGTTGTCCCCCAGCCAAAGGCGGGCGGTTCCTTTGCCACGATTACGTATCAGACCTTGCAGGAACCCGTGGTGCTGGAGCATATCCGGGCGGATGCAGGCATGGATATTGGAGGCGTGCTGATTGGAATGCACCTCAAAGAGGTTGCCGTGCCGCTGACCCTTGCCGTCAAATGCATTGGGGAAGCTCACCTGACCTCTGCCCGCACACGTCCCAAATTTATCGGCGGTGAAAGAGCCGTCTACAATGATGCATGGAAATGAGGAACCATATGGATTACAAAGAAGAATTTATACAGATTTATACCGACAATGTCAGGCGTGACGGGGCAAAGGAACTGCTGGAGTGGCTGCAAAAAACAGACTTTTTTACTGCCCCTGCCAGTACCAAGTTCCACGGTGCCTGCGAGCAGGGACTGGTCATGCACAGCCTGAGTGTCTATCATACCCTGATGGAAAAACACTTTGACCCTGAAAAGGACAGCGTGGAAAGCTTTGCCATCTGTGCCTTGCTCCACGACCTGTGCAAGGCACAATTCTATAAGGTGTCTACCCGCAATGTCAAAAACGAGGAAACCGGTCAGTGGGAGAAAAAACCGTACTACATGGTAGAAGATGTGTTCCCTTACGGTCACGGGGAAAAATCCGTGTTCCTGATAGAACGCTTCATGCGTCTGAAAACCTCCGAGGCCATGGCGATTCGCTGGCACATGGGCGGTTTTGACGAGGCGGCAAGAGGCGGCAGTTTTGCCATCAGCCTTGCCTATGAAAAATACCCTCTTGCCGTGAAGCTGCACCTTGCCGACCTCGAGTCTACCTACCTCAGGGAAAAGCATACCTCCGCCATGCGGTAATCCAAAGGAAAGAAGTGTCATCTGTCATGCCTATTAAAATACAGGAAGGTCTGCCTGCTTTAAAAATTCTGGAATCGGAAAATATCTTTGTCATGACCAACGACCGTGCCGTGACACAGGATATCCGTCCGCTGAAAATTCTCATTGTGAACCTCATGCCTACCAAGATTGAAACCGAAACACAGCTTTTGCGGCTGTTGGGCAACTCCCCGCTTCAGGTGGATGTGGAATTGCTGCAAATGGCCACCCATCAGTCCAAGAATGTGTCCTCCGAACACCTGACTGCCTTTTACAAGACCTTTGAACAGGTCAGAGAACAGTATTTTGACGGCATGATTATTACAGGTGCTCCGGTGGAACTGCTGCCGTATGAGGAGGTGGACTACTGGGAAGAGCTTTGCCATGTCATGGAGTGGTCCAAACGCAATGTCTACAGTACCATGCACATCTGTTGGGGAGCACAGGCGGCAATGTACTATCATTACGGCATTCCCAAATACAGGCTTCCTGAAAAATTGTCAGGCGTGTATGTCCACCGCATCAATAATATCTTCCATCCCCTGATGAGGGGCTTTGATGATAAGATTCTCATGCCGCACTCCCGCTATACAGGGATCCACCGCTCC
>ONUD01000076.1 GCA_900320925.1 uncultured Eubacteriales bacterium | reverse complement strand
CACGGATACCCTGACGGATAATATTTCTGGCAGTCTGCACCACAATTCTGCCAAAATCTTTCGGGTCAAGCTTGATACCGACCTTATCTTCGAGCATGGCACTCGGATTAATCTTTCTTGCCTGGTCAAGCTGGATTTCACGGTTCGGGTCAAAGACCTCTTCCACGACCTCCTTATTCAGGAACACTTCAAAGATGCCGGTATCGGGTTCCATTTTAATCAGCACATCTTCATTGCCGCCGTAGGTATTTTTGCAGGCGGTCACAATTGCTTTTTGGATCTGTGCCAGCATATAGTCCGTAGAGATGCCCCTCTCCTTTTCCATAGCGGCCAGTGCTTCATACAGTTCGGGGTTCTTGTTGGTTTCCGGTTGTTTTACAGGCTTTTTTTTCATCATTCTTCCTCCGCTCAAAGATCAAAATCATCTAATTTAATATATACGGCATCTTTTTTGTTTATGACAGCCGCTGTGCCGTCCTCCTGCATGACGGTAACGGTATCCTTGTCATGTGCCACGAGCGTGCCTTTGAACTCCCGCTGACCGTGTTCATTCGGGCGGTGCAGTTTGACCATGACGGGGGCTGCCAGAAAGGCATTGAAATGTTCTTCCTTAATGAGTTCCCGTTCAATGCCCGGAGAGGACACTTCCAGACAATAATTCTGTTCAATGGGGTCAAGGTCATCCAGCGGCTTGTCAATGGCTCTTGTGACATTTTCACAGTCCTCGATGGTCACGCCGCTGTCCTTGTCGATAAAGATCCGCAGGTACCACATGGCACCCTCCTTGACAAACCTGACATCCCACAGGGTCAGTCCCATTGCTTCCACCATAGGCTTCACTAAAGCCGTCACCGCTTCTACGGTATTCCCTTTCTGTTTCATCCAAAACTCTCCTCAATGAATGATAAAAGAGTGGGTCGCCCCACTCTTTTGTCAACTAGCATCATTACTATCCTACATTGTACCACAGTGCATCGGAATATGCAAGCGGTTTTTGGAAATTTTTTACTCACTTCCGAGAATTTTATAGGTTTCAGCAGGGTCAAGCCGTTCGATTTTGCTGAGCTTGCGGTTCATCTGGCGTGTACGCACCCCGACCAATTTTTCAAGACTGTCCTCTGTTTTTCTCAGGCGATCCTGTGTTTCGGTGAGGGCTTTTTCAAAGGTCTCAAACTCTGTTTTCACAGCTCCCAGCACTTCCCAGACTTCGCCGCTGCGTTTCTGGATAGCAAGTGTCTGGAAGCCCATTTTCAGGGAATTGAGCATGGCTGCCATTGTGGACGGTCCTGCCACGTTGACTTTATAGACTCTCTGCAATTCTTCCACTAATCCGCTGCTGTTGACCACCTCTGCATACAGTCCCTCAAACGGCAGAAACATAATGGCAAATTGGGTCGTATAGGGCGGTGCCAGGTATTTGTCGCTGATATCCTTGGCACACTTGCGGACTGCCTCGACAAGCTCCTTTTTGGCAGCGGCCACGATGGTTTTGTCACCGGTTTCATAGGCCTCCTGCAAGCGGGCAAACTTATCGCCGTTGAATTTAGAGTCGATGGGCAGGTAGATATACTTGCCGTCCTCCGCCCCCGGCAGCTTCACGGCAAATTCTACACGGTTGCTGCTTTTCGGCACGGTTGCCACGTTTTCGTCATACTGGTCGGCAGTGAGGATTTCTTTCAGAATGGCTCCCAACTGTATTTCACCGAGAATGCCCCTTGTCTTGACATTGGAAAGCACTTTCTTTAAATCACCGACACCCTGTGCCACGCTCTGCATCTCTCCCAGACCCTTGTAGACCTGTTCCAGACGCTCGCTGACCAGCTTGAACGATTCATTCATCTTGGTTTCGAGAGTATTTTGCAGCTTTTCATCGACCGTACCTCTGATTTTTTCCAGTTGTTTGGCATTGTCGTCACGAATGGCACGGAGCTGACCGTCAACGGTGGCTCTGACATTTTGCAGCTTGTTTTCCATATTGCTTTCGAGTGTCGCAAAGCGTGCCTCCAGGGAACGCATCTGATTGGCAATACTGTTGCTCATTGTATCCAGATTAGCCTGCATCTTCTCGTCCACGGTCTGCCGCACTTTTTCAAGCTGTGCAGTCGTACTGCTTTCGAGTGTCGCAAAGCGTGCTTCAAGCTGTTTGAGCTGGTTCAGGATATTCCTGTCCATGTCGGTCAGTTTCTGATCCATGTTTCTTTTCATGGAGGACAGCTGTTCCACCTGTGATTTGCCCACAATATCCAATTGCTGCCGCTGAGAGTTAGCCATGGCAGTGATTTGTCGGGACTGTTCATCACTGAGAAAGTGCATATTGTCTTTCAGACTGGCAGAAATTTCTTTTCTGAGGTCACTTTGAGCTTCCCTGTTGTCTTTCTGCATACTTTCCATTTGTGCTTTCATGCCGTCCAGACTCGGAAAATCGATTTTCGTATCAGTATGGCTTTTCATCATCATGATGACGATGACCAGCAGGACAATAATAACAAGTTCTGCCGCTAACAATACAAATTCCATACGTCAGTTCCTCATTTGATACCGTCAGGGTTTTTGGTCTGGAAGTGCCACGTATCAAGGCACATTTTATCAATGCCGTACTGAGCTTTCCAGCCGAGTTCGGTATTGGCCTTGGAAGCATCTGCATAGAAAGCTGGGAGGTCACCTGCCCGTCTGCCGCCGATGACATAGTTCAGCTTCTGACCGCTGGCGGCTTCAAAGGCATGGATAATATCCAGTACGCTGTAACCGACACCGTTGCCGATATTATAGGCTTCTATGCCGGTTGTATCGAGAATCTTTGCCACGGCACAAAGATGGGCTTTGGCAAGGTCAACAACATGGATATAGTCACGGATACACGTGCCGTCCTTGGTATCATAGTCACCGCCAAACACCGTTAACTGCGGCAGCTTGCCGATGGCTACCCTTGCAATATACGGCATGAGGTTGTTGGGAATCCCGTTGGGGTCTTCCCCGATCAGACCGCTTTCATGTGCCCCGATGGGGTTGAAATACCGCAGAAGGGAAATGCTCCACTGTGGGTCGGCTTTGTAAACATCGCCGAGAATCTGTTCAATAAAGTGTTTGGTTCTGCCGTAGGGATTGCTGACATCGCCTGTCGGCATGGTTTCCTTGTAGGGAATGGGGTTGTTGCCGTAGACCGTGGCGGAGGAGCTGAACACGATTTTCTTACAGCCGTATTGTTCCATGACCTCAAACAGTACCACACTGCCTGCAATATTATTTTCATAGTACAGCAGGGGCAGTCTGGCAGATTCCCCCACTGCTTTCAGACCTGCAAAATGGATAACGGCATCGGGTGTCGTTTCGGAGAAAGCTTTTTCCAGTCCTTCTCTGTCACGAATGTCACATTCATAGCGTCTGACGGTTTTGCCTGTGATTTTCTCCACACGGTTGAGAACTTCGGGTACGCTGTTGTAGTAATTATCTACCACCACTACCTCATAGCCTGCCTTCAAAAGCTCGACACAAGTATGACTGCCGATATAACCAGCTCCGCCTGTTACTAAAATTGTCATATCAATTTCCCCTTTTTTGATAAAATCATGGTTTTATTATAAAATCCTGTGTCCTGCCTGTCAAGGAATTTTACGGAAAAAAAGCAGGAACAATCCGATGAAGAGAAGCGTCACGATACAGGAAGTGATATTGGCAAGAACAATCCATGTATTGGTGTAAGTAATCGTGACCGTACCGTCTGACAGTCCGTTGGTTTTCACCAACAAATAACCGTTCTCGTCCTCGAACACGGGAAGCTGTTTGGCAACACTGCCGTCTGACGATACATAGTCGGCACGCAAACGCTCCTGATAGGTAAAGGCAAGCCGATAGGTATTTATCTGCGGGGCAACATCAAAGTGCAGGGAATCCATGCTGACCTGAAGCGGCACACTGCAAAGCGGTGCAATACCATCCAGTTCGATGACATGGCAGT
>ONUD01000079.1 GCA_900320925.1 uncultured Eubacteriales bacterium | reverse complement strand
GTACCAACAGAAGAAACTGTTGTCATTATTGAAGATGATGGTGATGATGAGGTATACGACTGCTGTTGCGATGAAAAGGAATGTTTCTGTTCCGCTTTCAAGAAAGTAGCAACGGTTGTTGGTGCCATCGTGATGGTAGCAGGCGTTATCAGTGTAATTGCAACCCTGTTCATGAAAAAAAACAAAGACTGACAAAAAACCTGCTCTTTCGGGCAGGTTTTTTTATAGGAATAATTTGAAAGCCGTGGGCATAGGGTAATCTTTTTGCAGAATTTCCGGTGTCACCCACAGAAATTGCTCTGATTCACGGGCAAGCCTTACAGCATATCCCTCCATGTACCAGTCAATATGGGTAAAAGCGTGCTTAGCTTTTCCCAGAGGGACAATGGACAGTGGTGTAAGTTGCCGTTCCGTCAAAGCATGATACAATGCCTCCTCAGTGAAAAATCCATTCAAACTCGGAAGCTGGTACATCCCCGACAACAACCCTTGTTCTGACTTTTTTTGAATAGCCATCCTGTCACCGCATGACAACAACAGGATGGTTTTTTCTTCTTTTCTACGTTTCAGCTTTTTGATTCTGACGGGTATTTCTCCCGTCAGATGCTTTTTATAGGCAATGCAGTTTGCTTTCAAAGGGCAATGCTCACATTCGGGTATCCCATTTGGCAGACATACCGTTTCTCCCAGTTCCATCAGTGCTTCATTAAACACTCCTGACTGTTCGGGCAAAATGGCAAGAAGCTTCTGCTGAATTTCCTTTTTGACAGCGGGCAACAGGACATTCTCCTTACTGCCAAGCAGTCTTGTGATAACACGCAAAACATTCCCGTCAACAGCAGTCACTCTTTCATGAAAGCATATGGAGGCAATGGCTCCTGCCGTATATTCTCCGATACCCGGCAATTGTATGAGTTTTGCATAAGAATCAGGAAACACTCCATAATACTCCTGCATGATGATTTGAGCCGCTTTTTTCAGGTTTTTAGCTCTGCTGTAATAGCCCAGTCCCTCCCATAATTTCAGGAGCCGGTTTTCCTCCACCTGACTCAAACTGCTGACATCAGGCAGTTCATGGATAAAACGAGTGTAATATTTTTTAACCGCTTCAATTCTGGTCTGCTGGAGCATGATCTCCGACAACCATACATGATACGGAAGCCTGTCTTTCCGCCACGGAAGTTCCCGCTGGTGGTCATTGAACCATTCCAACAGCGGCTGTACAATATATTCCATCACATTCTCCTTTTGGTTTCCAGCATCTTGAGAACAGTGCGTCTTTTGACCATCCTGCCTGCAAGAGAAACGTATTCATCAGGATTGCCTTTTGCCAATTCTTCCAATTGTTCAATCGTAATTTGCTGTTCCTGTTTTTGCTGTTCTTGTTGAGCCTTCTGACGGGCAGCATTCTTCTGGTAAGGAATGATGATAATTTTTTCCACTGTCTGATAAGCATTATAGACAGCGATATGAGTAAGAAGCGTGGGAAGCAACAACAGCGTCAATACTGCCAGCATCACCAGCACGGCTATTGTATGATTTATCATCACCACCAGTGAAAACAGAACAGCCGCAATAAACAAATACCAGATTAAAGTTTTGATATGCTGCCAGAATCCCGGCAGTACCAACATGACCGCATTTTTTATCAGTTCCCCTGCTTTCAGCTCCACCGATACTGCCATCACACCTAACGACAACTCTACACAAATAAAAAATAGTGTCACCAAAGCACTGAATATCAGATACACCATCACCGTAATGTCATTCAGATGTTCACGAAAATAGGCAAATGTCACATACAAACCGCTGGTAACAATATACACAATGATACCGTTCACAAGAGAAAATTTCCAGTTCTGTCTGACTCCCTTGATGAAATCCGCAGCAGGGTGTATGGCACTTTCTGTTGTCAGTTTCCTGCATACATACCCCATTCCCGTTACAAACGGCGACAACAACGGTATCAGCAGCAACAGTACCAGAATGTCAATCACACCCGTCAAGTAGAATAATGCCCACAAAATCCCCGAAAACACTGCAAGCGGTATGCAGAACAGCAGATTGACCAGCAGCATTGTTCCGATATTTCCGAAATAGCCTGACAGGAAATCTGTCAGACCGTATTTTTTCTTTCCTTGAACCACTTGATCACGTCCTCTAAAATTTGAATATCCATGAAAAGCACAGTGCCATCAGCGTATCTGCCACGGATGCCAAGGCACACAGCAACAAAAAAAACAGCATTTTCTGCACATACTCCGCCAACTGCATCGGCGGGTCATCTTTGACTGCCGACCGTACAAACAGCTTTGTCATTTTCACGGAATTTCTCAGCACCTCCGCTGCTGCGGCAGAGAGAATAAATGCCGACAGGAACATTCCAGGCAGTATCATCAGCAAATTGTATCCCACTCCGTAAAAACCGTAAGCACTGTATAAATAACCCACCGACAAGCCATAACCGTATCCCTTAAAGAACGGTACTGTCCAGCATACCAGTCCCCCCCATAGTGACAGTCCCATCAAAAACAGTGCCGTCAAAAACAGAACCAATGTCCCAAAAGAAGAGATAAAGCCTGCCACCATTCCTTCCGAACAGCGTATATGATAATTGGTGCGGAAAATGAAGTCCAGCCGCTCCATGACATCATTGTCTGCATTCTTCCCGCTTACCGCTCCAAGAATGATTCCTGTAAAAAGCACCACACAAAACACCCAAAATACACCGTTTTTTTTGAATCGAACATAACGGACTTCTTTGAAAGGATTGGCAAATAGGATTTTTTTCATCAAACATTAACTCCTGATTATTTTTTGTTAATGTTTATGAAGCAATCACACGGAACATTCAGTCTGCATAAAATTTTTCCGCAAACCGTACACTGTCCATAGCATCTGCACCGTAAAAATCTGCCCCTATCATATCGGCATATTCCTGATTCAGCACGGCACCGCCTACCATGGTAGTGATAGAGGGGTCTGTTTCATGCAGTAGCCGGATAGTTTCTGCCATAGCTGGAACAGTTGTTGTCATCAAGGCACTCAGTCCTACCAGCTTGCAGTGATGTTCCAAGGCACTTTGCACGATGGTTTCAGGCGGCACATCCCTGCCTAAATCATACACCGTGAAACCATAGCTTTCCATGAGGACTTTGACTATATTTTTCCCAATATCATGAATATCCCCTTTCACGGTTGCCAGCACGATAGCTTTCGTGGTATCTGTCTGTTCAGAGGGAATCTTCTTTTTCACTTCCTCAAAGGAAATGGAAGCAGTTTCAGCACTCATCAAAAGCTGCGGCAGATAGGCTTTTTTCTGTTCAAAGGCAGTGCCGATTTCATTGAGGGCAGGAACAATATGCCCGTTGATGACATCCAGCGGAGAAATACTCTCCAAAAGCCGTCTTGTCTGCACAGCCGCACCATCCTTCAAGCCCCTGACAATGCACATATGCAGAGATTCTTCTCCCTGCTGCTGTTTTGGGGAGGCTTCCTGCACAGAGGACGCATAACCAATGTAATCTACACACCCTGTATCCAACCCGTTCAAAGCCCTGTAAGCATAGTATACATTCATCATTTCCTCCGCAAAGGGATTCATAATGGCACAATTCAAGCCGCTCTGCAATGCATTGGCATAAAAGGTACTGGTAACCAAATTTCTCTGCGGAAGTCCGAAAGAGATGTTGGAAATACCCAGACTGGTTTTGACACCCAATGCCCTGATTAGACGGATACTTTCAAGTGTAACAACAGCACTTTCGGGATTGGAAGAGATGGTCAGTGCCAGCGGGTCAACGATAATATCTTTTTTCGCAATACCGTATGCAGCGGCACGCACAATAATCTTTTCAGCAATTTTTGCCCTGTCAGGGGCATTGTCAGGGATACCGTTCTCGTCAATGGTCAGTGCAATCAGACCGCCTCCGTATTTCTGTACGATGGGCAAAACATGGTTCATGCTTTCCTCCGTGCCGTTCACGGAATTGACAAGCGGCTTGCCGTTATACATTCTCATAGCAGCTTCCAGTGTATCAAACTTAGTTGTGTCAATTTGCAGCGGCACGTCCGTCACTGACTGGATTGCCGCCACGCACTGTTTCATCATTTCCGTTTCGTCAATTTCAGGCAAGCCGACATTCACATCAAGAATATGCACTTTTTTATCTGCCTGCCTGACTGCTTCGTTCAGCACATAGTTCAAATCCCCTGAACGCAAAGCTGTTTTCAGCTTTGGCTTACCTGTGGGATTGATACGTTCTCCAATTAACACGGGATCTTTGTCAATCATCACAGCATGAGTATAAGATGACACCATTGTCAAATTCTTTTCCGATGGGCAGGCATAAGGCAAATGGCGAGTCTTTGCAATCGTCTGACGGATAAATTCGGGTGTTGTGCCGCAGCAACCTCCCAAAATAGAAGCACCACGCTCTGCCAACTGTACCATGTAATCGGAAAATGTTTCAGCATTGATATTGAATACCGTCCTGCCGTCCACGACCTCCGGTAAACCGGCATTGGGATTGACAATGATCGGCGTGGAGGAACAGGCAGCCAGCCTTTCCACAATATCCAGCATCTTATCGGGGCCGAGAGAACAGTTCATGCCGAATGCATCAACCCGTAATCCCTCCAACAGTGCCGTCATTGCCGCAGGGTCAGCTCCTGTCATAAGCTTGCCGCTGCCATCGTAGACATTGGTGACAAAAATCGGCAAGTCACTGTTTTCCTTTGCCGCCAATACAGCCGCCTTGGTTTCATAGCTGTCATTCATCGTTTCAATCAGAATCAGGTCTGCCCCACACTGCACAGCCACACGGACGTTATCCGCAAAAATAGACACCGCTTCCTCAAACGGCAGATCTCCCAATGGTTCCAACAGCTTGCCCGTAGGCCCCATGTCAAAGGCAACGTATTTTTCTTCCATTCCTTCTACGGCTTGTCTGGCACAGTCGATACCTGCCTTTATCAGTTCTGCATAGTTTGAAAATTTCTCACGGTTCAAGCCAAATGTATTGGTCTTGATGATATTGCACCCTGCTTCGAGGTAAGCTTTATGCAGACGGATAATTTCCTCAGGCTTTTCGATGTTCCAGAGTTCAGGAGACTGTCCTGCAGGCAGTCCTCTGCTTTGCAGAACCGTACCCGTACCGCCGTCAAAATAAATTCTTTTTTCTTTCAGTAATTCTGTAATTTTTTTCATACTCTTATCCCCATTATCGCTGTAATTGATTTCACCGGTGTCATCAGATATGCTTGATTCAGTGTAATACCCAATGTTTCCCTTGCACAAAGACGGTTCAAAAGCGGCTCCTGCACCTTGAGAGGGACATCTCCGTAGCCGGGACTGAAACGATTGGCACAATGCAGACCCTGCCGCAGTTTGTCAGACACACTATCGCAAAAAGATTCCACTGCCGCCGAGGACAGACCATCTGTTACAAAATGCTCTGCCTGAGAGGTCACATTCAGCCTTGCCAACAGTCTGTCCACACCGATGCCTGTTGTAACCGCCATCACAAATACTTCCCTGCACCCCTGCAAATTCCTGTAAAGGTGCTTACTTTCGATACAAGCAAAGTCAAAACGACAGTGATTTTCCTCCGACAAGTCCACGGGGATACGGATATAAGCACATCGGTACTGCACCGTCTTTTCAAACTGATGACGGCACCTGTCCAGCAAGGCACTTTCATAGCGAATGTTGGTTTTCAAACGCTGAGCCAGCTCTCTTTGGTTAATTGCCACCTCATCTGCACCGACTGACCATACGGTTATATCATGGTATTTCATTTTCATCACCTTTGCTTATTATAGCACAAACAGAATGCTGTTGCAACAAAGAGAATCCCCATGCAGGAAAGAACCTGCATGGGGATATAAAAGTTATTTGCCTGTTACCGTAAAGTAGGTGACAGCCGTTTTCTTCGCCGCATCGGTCACGGTGACACGAATCTGATAGGTTGTTGCAGAGGGAATCTTCACGCTGACGGAAGTAGCGGTGGAGTTCTGGATGGTTGTCCAGCTTCCCGTACCGACTTCCATTCTTTCGGTCTTGTAGGTATACGGTGAAGTACCGTTGGAAGCCGCACACTTCACTGTCACAGAACTGCCCTTGGTCACGCTGGTAGCACTGATGGTAGACTTGTTGACTACATTGTTCTTCACGGTCAAATCAAAGTACTTTTTGGCAATGGTACCCTTGCTGTCCTTTGCTCTGACACAGATTTCATAATCCTTTGCCATAGCAGGCTTGATGGAAACCGTTTTGCCTGTCGCATAATCTCTGGCGGTCGTCCACTTGGAGTCAGAAGTCTTTTTGTAGAACACGGCATACTGGTAACTGCCCGATCCGCCGGTAGCACCGCAGGTAATGGTAACGGTATTGCCGAGGTTAATGGATTTTGCCGAAGCAGTGGAGGTATTGGTCAGAGCCGCATTCGTCACCTTAAGATTGAGATATACTTTTGCCAGTGTTCCGGCACTGTCCTTGGCTTTGACGCAGATTTCATAATCCTTTGCCATAGCAGGCTTAATTGTAACGGTTTCTGTATACTTGTAATCCTGAGCCGTTGTCCACTTGGAGTCAGAAGTTTTCTTGTAGTAAACGGCATAGTTGTAGTAGTTGGTACCGCCCGTTGCCGAACAGTTGACTGTCACGGTCTTACCGAGAGCAATCGAAGAAGCCGAAAGTTTAGAGGTATTGGTCAAAGGCTTTGTCACCGTCAGCGGTAAATAAACTTTTGCCAGATTGCCGGAGGAATCTTTTGCTTTGACACAAATCTGATAAGTCGTTGCCTTGCCGGGTTTGATGGAAACAGAGGTTTTGGTGCTGTAATCCTGAGCGGTCGTCCAGCTGTTCTGGGCATCCTGCTTGTAGTAAACGGCATACTTATACGGAGACCGGCCGCCTTTTGCGGAGCAGGTAACGGTAACGGTATCACCGAGCTTGATGGAAGAAGCAGAAAGTTTGGCAGTGTTATTCAAATCCGGTGAAGTCGTTACCTTGAAATTTTTATACACTTTTTCCTCGGTATTTGTACTGTCCTTGACCTTGATACAGACATTGTACGTTGTCATTTTAGCAGGTTTAATCGTCACCGTCTTGTTGGTACTGTAATCCTGAGCGGTTGTCCACTTCGTATCCGCATCTTTCTTATAATAAACGGCATACTTATAGGGAGATGTACCGCCCGAAGCTGCACAAGTCACTGTTACGGTATCACCCAAAGGAATGGATGTTGCCGACAGCTTGGAATTATTAACAAGACTGCTGTCCTTGGTCACGGTAATGGTAGCTTTCGCAGTTTTGCCGTTGTTGGAGGTGGCAGTAATGGTAGCCGTACCGGCAGCGACACCCTTGACCACACCGTTGGCAACGGTGGCAATGCTGGTATTGCTGGACGTCCATGTAATGGTCTTGTTGGTAGCATTGGACGGTGTGACACTTGCTGTCAAAGTAGTGGTTGCACCGACTTTGACACTCGCAGAAGTCGGACTGACACTCACTGCTGTGACTGCCACATCCTGTACAGGCTCTATGATTTCCTTAAAGCCGTTGGAGGTATAAAGACCCTTGTTTTTGAATTCAAATCCGGGCTGCCGAGAACCGGGAACCTGATTGCTGCCATCGTTAAAGATCACCTTGACATTGGAAAGATCGGTGGTAAACTCGTAAGCATAAATGCCGTCACCGACTTCTTTCATTGCTTTGCCCGGCCATCCGCCTGTCAGCTGTGTTTCATTAGGCCCGCCGTAGATATAGGCATTGATGGTTGAACCCCAGCCGGAAGGCTTCTCAAAATAGACACCGTTGCTGATATACTGCATTTGTGATCCTTCCACAGTAACGGTTGCTGTGGCGGTCTTGCCGTTAGAAGTCTTGGCGGTAATGGTAGCGGTACCGGCGGCAACACC
>ONUD01000008.1 GCA_900320925.1 uncultured Eubacteriales bacterium | reverse complement strand
GATGTTACTGCTTCTCATATCCTTGCCCATACCACCAACGGCGATATTACGGGTATTGTCAATACAAACAGGACGTTTCAGGCAAGTACCGTCAACGGTTCTGTTTCCGTTCCGAATGAAGTGAAAGAGAACGGTGACTTTGTATTATCGACTGTCAACGGGAATATTGATATGAAAAGCCGCTGAGTTGTTCGGAATTTTTGGCATATGTTATAAAAAATAAAAAAGCTGTTGCAATGATTACAGATTTGTTATATACTGAACGGGTATTTTGAGAAAAGGAATGAAATACCCATGAAATATATCCAAAAAGTGGCTGTATGGGGCATATCTGCCGTGATGGGAATATCGGTATCGGCATTGCCGTTTGTACCCGTGACCGCCCATGCACCGAATCCTGATAAACCATACATATCGGTGGAGAGTGTCCTGCCCGACAGAGCATCGCTTACTCTCGGCAAGGGTCAGCAGGATACCTTGACGGCACAAATCTCTCCTGACAATGCTTCTCAAAAGTCCCTTGCATGGTCAACCGACAATACCGATACCGTGACCGTGGACGCAAACGGCACTGTGACTGCCAAAGCGGTCGGTACGGCTGTCGTTACAGCAAAAACGCCTGACGGTCACAAGGGAACCTGCACCATTACTGTCAACAATGCCCCTGATTCGGTTGCATTAGACCGCCATGAAATGGTGATGGGGATAGGCGAAAGTGAAAGCCTGTCCTGTACCCTGCCCCAAAATACCACTTCTCCTGTGATATTTTCCTCCAGCAACCGTGCCGTGGCGGTTTGTGATGAAAACGGCACAGTTACTGCCAAGCGGGCAGGCGAAACGGTCATTACCGTTCGTACCTTCAACGGCAAGACCGATACCTGCAAGGTAACAGTCAAAAATGCACCCGAAAAGGTAACGCTCAATGTCCATACACTTTGCTTCGGTGCAGGGGAAACATACAAGCTGAAGGCAGTCCTGCCCGACAATACCGCCTCGCCTGTTGCCTATCAGTCCGGTGACGATACAATTGCCGTGTGCGATTCGCAAGGCAATCTGACGGCAAAACAGGCAGGAGAAGCGATCATTACCGTCCGTACTTTCAATGGCAAAACCGATACCTGCAAGGTGACAGTCAAAAATGCCCCTGATTATGTTTCATTGGAGCAAAGTGATGCTGTTTTGTATGTAGATGACACATTCCAGCTGACGGTCAGACTGCCACAGGATACCCATTCCAGTGTACTCCGCTATCACAGCAGTGATGGCAAGGTGGTTACGGTAGACAAAAACGGTCTTGTTACTGCCAAAGGGGCAGGAGAAGCTACTGTGACCGTTGAAACCTATAACGGCAAGTCTGTTCAGGCAAGCTTCTATATTATGGCTCTCACACAGGTGCATGAGGGAAGTTCGGATGATGATATCCTCAATTCCGTCCGCCTGCACCCCGTCAAGACAAATTCGTATCTTTTAGATGAAGCCATTGACAATATTTTCGGCAGTATCCTGAACTCCCATCAGAGCAGTGCCGAGAAACTCCGTCAGTGCTTTGACTATCTGGCAACCAATATCAGTTATGCCTACATTTCCTACGACTATGCGGCACTTGACCGAAATTATGTATCAGGCTATGATGAAAACATCGTGGTATCTGCTTATTCTACCCTGATGACCAAAAGGGGCAACTGCTATGACTATGCCTGTACGCTGGCGGCGGTCATGCAAAGACTCGGCTATGATGCCCATGTGGTGCATGGTCTGGTCGGTATGCAGGCGGGCGGCTTTGGCAACCATTATTGGGTCGATGCCACCATCAGCGGCAGTCATTATATCTTTGACGCACAGGTTGAAAATGACAATCTCGGCTGGGGCGGTGTTGTCAACCATTACTACTACTGTCTGCCACCCCAAAGTACCTCCATGTACCAGTATCAGGAAGTATGGAGTACCGAAAATTTCAAAGTGTATTAAAAAAACCTCCCCGAACATGACGTAAAGCTGTGTTCGGGGAATTTTGTTGTAATGGCAGGAAAAAATATTGCAAAAAGTATTGCAATTTGTATTACATTAGGGTATACTATGAATAGGAAGTGATGTTATGCAGTTTGAGTGGGATAGTGAAAAAGATAAAATCAATCAGGCAAAACACGGGATAAAATTTCAAACGGCAAAATTGATTTTTAATGACCCAAACAGAATAGAACTATATGATGAAGCACACAGTGATTTTGAAGAGCGATATATTACGATTGGGATGATTGATGAAGTTGCTTTTGTAGTAACGGTTGTATACACAGAGCGTCAAGATGCAATCAGGTTGATTTCTGCAAGAAGAGCTACTAAAAAAGAACAGGAGGTGTATTACCATGTTGATAAGAGATACTGGTGACCTTAATCGCAGCTTAACCCCAGAAGAAAAAGAAATGCTGGAAGCATTGAAAGACAAGCCGATTGTTTTTGATGAGGATAGTCCTGAACTCACGGACGAACAATTGAAAAGATTTGTCAGAGTATCTGAGATGAGAAGAGAAGAACGCCGCAAACAGTCCGTGACCCTTCGGCTGTCCCCTCAGGCACTCAGCAAAGCACGTTCTTTGGGGAAAGGATATACTTCTGTATTGAGCCGAATCTTAGAAAATGCTTTGAATGACAACAAACTGATAGAACAGTATCTATGAAACAACCTCCCCGAACATGACGTAAAGCCGTGTTCGGGGAGAGTTATATTTTATCAATGTTTGCCATGGCAACGCAGTATCATCGGAAAGTATTTTTATCCATCTGAGCGTCAGGGATGTATCCAGTTCAAAGAATAATTCAGCAGACAGCCGTATTTTCTGTGCGGCTGTCTGTTTTTCTATTGAATTTACGGGGATTTTGGAATATAATGATACTATGTTAACAGAAATGGGGAATGTTTCGATGGAAAACAGTATCAAACGATTTTTGGAATCTCTGAGCGGCAAAACCATTGCCCTGTGCGGTATCGGCAGGAGCAACCTGCCGCTGATTCAGCTTTTCAGGCGGTACGGTGCCAATGTACTGGCGTGTGACAAACGGGAGCGTGACCAATTAGGGGAAGATGCCGACAAGGCGGTGGCATATGGTGCCAAACTGCATTTAGGCGAGGGATACCTGACCGACCTCCATGCCGACATTATTTTCCGCACCCCGGGCATGAAGTACTATATGGATGAGCTTGTCAAGGCAAGGCAAAACGGCACGGTCATCACCAGTGAGATGGAAGTATTCTTTGAGCTTTGCCCGTGCAGGACGATTGCCGTAACGGGCAGTGACGGCAAAACCACCACGACTACCATCATTGCCGAAATGCTCAAGTCACAAGGCTATACCGTACATCTCGGCGGCAATATCGGCACACCTCTCCTGCCCGAGATTGAAACCATTTCACCCGATGATGTGGCAGTGGTGGAGCTTTCCAGCTTCCAGCTCATCTCCATGCGGCAAAGTCCCGACATTGCCGTTGTCACGAACCTTGCCCCCAACCATCTGGATATCCACAAGGATATGCAGGAATACATTGATGCCAAGAAAAACATTGTCCTCCACCAGAACGGTTTCGGCAAGGCAATTTTGAATCTGGATAATGAAATCTCCAATTCTTTCGAGGAGTACACCAGAGGACAAACTTACAAATTTTCCCGTAAAAATAAAGTAAAAAACGGTGCTTATCTGTCCGAGAACGGTGAAATTATCATGAATCATTATGGCAGAGAAACGCTAATCATG
>ONUD01000019.1 GCA_900320925.1 uncultured Eubacteriales bacterium | reverse complement strand
TAGCGGAGGGAACAAAGGTGCTGTGGATCGAGGACATCGGAGCAGCACAGTCATGCCGTGTGTGTCCCGATACCAAAAAGGTACTGGTTATCAATGTGAAAGGACGGTAAAATGGAAATTATTGCTAATGAACAGCAGCTTTCCCAAAAGGTGGAAGAGATTGCTGCCAAAATTAACAAGGATTATCAGGGAAAAGAACCGGTCATTGTGGGAATACTAAAGGGCAGCATTGTATTTTATGCCGATTTAATTCGTAAGCTGACACTGGACTGTGAACTGGATTTCATGGCAGCCTCCAGTTATGGGAGTTCTACCGTGTCCTCGGGAGTGATTACCATCAAAAAGGATCTTTCTCTGGATGTAACCGGCAAGCATGTACTGGTGGTGGAGGACATCCTTGATACAGGGAATACCTTGTATCTGCTGAAAGAACACATCCTGCAAAAGGGAGCGGCTTCCGTGAAGCTCTGCACCCTCTTTGACAAGCCCGCACGGCGTGTCAGACCCGTACAGGCGGATTATGCAGGCTTTGTGATCGAGGATCTTTTTATTGTGGGCTACGGACTGGACTGTAACGAAAAATACAGAAATTTGCCGTATGTCGCTGTACTTAATGCGGAACCATCAAATTTTTAAAGGAGTGACCGTCACTTGGACAACATGAAAAACATTCGCAATCTGCTGATCTATCTCGGCATACCTATTGTACTCATCATTATCGTAGCAGTGATCTTCTCTACCCAACCCAAAGAAGAATATCCCACTTCCGATATTGTCTACCTTTTCAAGGATCAGAAGGTAACGGAATATACCCTTGATTTCGGTTCGGGAGAGCTGAATCTGAAGCTGAGTGAGAAATATAAGAACCAAACGGAGATTAAAACGTCCGTTGCCAGTATTTCCCTGTTCGTGGACTCCATTGACGAGTATGTTGAAAAATATAATACTGACCACAAAGAAGCTCCCATGAAGTATACCTGGAAGCAGGCTACCGATAATTCCCTGCTGCTGAATATCGTACCGCAGCTATTGCTGTTCGGCTTCCTCATCGGCGTATGGATCTATATCATGAAGAAGTTTTCGGGGACGTTCGGTGATCCGGGCAAACAAATGGGTTTTGGTAAGGCCAAACTCAAAAATGTGAATGATGAAAAACGCAAGACTACCTTTGCCGATGTGGCAGGTGCGGATGAAGAAAAGGAGGAACTCAGAGAAATCGTGGAGTTTCTCAAAGATGCCAAGAAGTACAATGAACTCGGTGCCAGAATCCCCAAGGGGGTGCTTTTAGTAGGCCCTCCCGGTACAGGTAAAACCCTCCTTGCAAGAGCCGTTGCAGGCGAAGCAGGCGTGCCGTTCTTCTCCATTTCCGGTTCGGATTTTGTAGAAATGTTTGTCGGCGTGGGTGCATCCCGTGTCAGGGACTTGTTTGAACACGCCAAGAAAAATTCTCCCTGTATCATCTTCATTGATGAAATTGATGCCGTCGGCCGTCAGCGTGGTGCGGGTCTGGGAGGCGGCCATGATGAACGGGAACAGACCTTGAACCAGTTGCTGGTAGAGATGGACGGCTTTGGTGCCAACGAGGGTGTTATCATGATTGCCGCTACCAACCGTCCCGATATTCTTGACCCTGCCCTGATGCGTCCGGGACGTTTTGACAGGCAGGTCGTTGTCGGCAGACCTGACATCAAGGGTCGTGAGGAAATTTTGAAGGTTCATGCCAAGGGCAAGCCCCTTGCTCCTGACGTGGAACTCAAGACCATTGCCAAGTCAACGGCAGGCTTTACGGGTGCCGACCTTGAAAACCTGCTGAATGAAGCCGCCCTTCTTGCCGCAAGAAAAGACCAGAAAGCTATCACTATGGCAGAAGTCGAGGAAGCTACCATCAAAGTCGTGGTGGGTACGGAAAAAAAATCCCGTGTCATGTCCGACAAGGAAAAGAAACTGACTGCCTATCATGAAGCCGGTCATGCCATTGCCACCTACTTCTCTCCCACACAAGACCCCGTGCATCAGATTTCCATTATTCCCAGAGGTCTTGCAGGCGGTTTTACCATGTCACTGCCCACAGAGGATAAGTCCTATCGTTCCAGAAATGAAATGCTGGAGGAAATTGTCGTACTGCTCGGCGGACGTGTGGCAGAGGCACTGATTATCGGGGACATCTCCACAGGTGCGTCCAACGATATTGAACGGGCAACCAATCTGGTATTCTCCATGATTACCAAGTACGGCATGAGTCCCAAGCTTGGCCCCATCACCTACGGTTCCTCTGATGGAGAAGTGTTCCTCGGCAAGGAATTTGGTCATAACAAGACTTACTCCGAGGAAACTGCTGCACAAATTGACAAGGAAGTCAAGGAGTATATTACCGACGGCTATGCCAAGACGGAAGCAATCCTTAAAGAGCATACCGAAGAACTGCATCGGGTGGCACAGTTCCTGTTTGAGCATGAAAAAATGTCCGGGGAACAGTTTACCGCCGCTATGGAGGGAAAAGAGATTCCCGTGGATGAGGACAGTGAGGAAGAAGAAACTGCCGGTATTCTGAAAGAAGAATAATGCAGGAAGGAGTGCCGTCAAAAGCACTCCTTTCTTTCCATGACGGAGGGAATTATGGGATTCAAAACAATTACGGTAAAGGGTGCCAGAGAACATAACCTGAAAAATATTAACGTGGAAATACCGAGAGATGAACTGGTGGTGGTAACGGGACTGTCAGGCTCCGGCAAGTCCTCTCTGGCATTTGATACGCTCTATGCAGAGGGACAGCGGCGATATGTAGAGTCCTTGTCCTCGTATGCCAGAATGTTTTTAGGGCAGATGGACAAGCCCGATGTGGACAGCATTGACGGTCTTTCGCCTGCCATTTCCATCGACCAGAAAACCACTTCCAAGAACCCCCGCTCCACGGTGGGAACGGTCACGGAAATCTATGATTATCTGCGTCTGATGTATGCCCGTATCGGTATCCCGCACTGCCCCGTCTGCGGCAGGGAAATTAAACAGCAGACGGTTGACCAGATTGTGGATAAAGTACTGTCCATGCCGGAAGGTACCAAAATACAGGTCATGGCACCTGTCATCAGAGCCAAAAAGGGCGAGCATAAAAAAGAACTGGAAGCGGCTGTCAAAAGCGGGTTTGTCCGTGTCCGTGCGGACGGGATTATCTATGACCTGTCGGAGGAAATCAAGCTTGAAAAAAATAAAAAACACCATATTGAAATTATCATCGACAGGCTGGTTATCAAGCCTGAAATTCGTTCTCGTCTGGCGGATTCCGTGGAAACTGCCGCCAAACTGGCAGGAGGTCTGACATTAGTTGCCGTGCAGGGAGGGGAGGATATTCTCTTTTCACAGAATTATGCCTGTCCCGAACACGGTGTCAGTATTGATGAACTGAGTCCCCGTATGTTCTCTTTTAACAATCCTTACGGTGCGTGTAAAAAATGTACAGGCTTAGGGGTGTTCATGCAGATTGATATTGACCGTATTATCCCCGATGCTTCCAAATCCGTGCGTCAGGGGGCTATCAAAGGCAGCGGATGGGCAATGGAGGGCAGTACCATTGCCGCCATGTATTTTGAGGCACTGGCGGAAAAATATGCTTTTTCCCTTGATACCCCGATTCAGGACTTGCCAAAAGACATTTTTGACATTCTCCTTTACGGTACCAAGGGCGAAAAAATCACGGTTCACCGCAAGAATGAATATGGTTCGGGAACGTATCAGACGGAATTTGAAGGCATTGTCAACAATCTGGAAAGACGCTTCCGTGAAACCCAAAGCAACTGGGTCAAAGCAGAAATTGAAAGCTATATGTCATCGGTACCGTGCGATGCCTGCCACGGCAGACGGCTTTCTCCCGAAAGTCTGGCGGTGACGGTGGGAGGCAGGAATATCAGTGAGTTTTGTGATATGTCCGTGGAGCAGGCAATCGACTTTACCCGTCATGCCACGCTCTCTGAACGGGAAAAGTGGATTGCCAAAGCCATTACCAAAGAAATTGAAAGCCGTTTGAATTTCCTGCACAGTGTAGGGCTGTCCTATCTGACGCTTTCCCGTTCCGCCGGCACGCTGTCCGGCGGGGAAAGTCAGCGAATCCGTCTGGCAACACAAATCGGTTCTTCCCTGTCAGGGGTGCTGTATATTCTCGATGAACCGAGTATCGGTCTGCACCAGCGGGACAATGATAAACTCATTGCCACGCTGAAAAACCTGCGTGACCTCGGCAATACCGTCATTGTCGTGGAGCATGACGAGGATACCATGTATGCGGCTGACCATATTATTGACATTGGCCCCGGAGCCGGTATCCATGGGGGAGAACTGGTCTGTGCCGGCACGGTGGAGGACATCAAGGCATGTGACCGTTCCTTGACGGGGCAGTATCTCAGCCATCAAATGTATATTCCCGTCCCCTCAGAACGCCGGAAAGGCAATGGCAAAGAACTGAAAGTCTGGGGGGCAACCCAAAACAATCTCAAAAATATCCATGTTGCCTTTCCGTTGGGCAAGTTTATCTGTGTGACAGGGGTATCGGGTTCGGGCAAGTCCTCTTTAGTCAATGAAATCCTGTACAAGCAGTTAGCCAGTGACCTGAACGGAGCAAGACCGCTTCCCGTGCAGTGTGAGAAAATTACGGGTATCGAATATCTTGACAAGGTAATTGACATTAACCAATCTCCCATTGGCAGGACACCCCGCTCCAATCCGGCTACCTATACAGGCGTATTCACGGATATAAGAGAGCTGTTTTCACAAACTACCGATGCCAAAATGCACGGATTCAGTGCCGGCAGATTCTCCTTCAATGTCAAGGGCGGACGCTGTGAAGCCTGTCAGGGGGACGGCATTATCAAAATTGAAATGCATTTCCTGCCCGATGTCTATGTACCGTGCGAGGTCTGCAAGGGCAAGCGTTACAACCGTGAAACACTGGAGGTCAAATACAGGGGCAAGTCCATTTATGACGTGCTGGAGATGACCGTGGAGGAGGGGTGTGAATTTTTTGCCAACCACCAGAAAATTTACACCAAACTGCGTACTTTGTATGAGGTAGGTCTGGGCTATATCAAAATCGGTCAGCCCTCTACGACTCTCTCAGGCGGTGAAGCACAGCGTATCAAGTTAGCCGCCGAACTGTCCAAGCGTTCCACGGGCAAGACCATCTATATTCTGGACGAACCGACCACAGGTTTGCATATTGCGGACGTGCATCGTCTGATTGATGTGCTGCAAAAATTTGTGGACAACGGCAACACTGTGGTGGTCATCGAGCATAACCTTGATCTCATCAAAACGGCTGACCATATCATTGATTTGGGTCCCGAGGGTGGTGACGGCGGCGGTACGGTCATTGCAGAGGGGACTCCGGAGGAAATTGCCATGTGTGAGCAGTCCTATACGGGACAGTATCTGAAAAAATATCTGCATTAAGGCGGTGGGAGTATGTTCGGTTATGTCCGACCGCTCAAAGCGGAAATGAAAATCAAGGACTATGAAAGCTACAAGAGTGTCTATTGCGGACTTTGCCGCCGTATGGGAAAGGACTATGGCATTTTGGCACGGCTAGCACTCAGCTATGACGACACCATGCTGGCAATGCTGTCCATGAGTGTCCGAAAGGAAAGTCCTTGTGTTACAAAGGGGCGGTGTGTTTGCAATCCGCTGAAAAAGTGCCGCTTTTGTGACAGTGAGGGCGAAAGTATGGCTTTGGCAGGGGCAGTATCGGTCATCATGACCTATTACAAATTGCAGGACACCATCACGGATGCAGGATTTGTCAAGAGGAATCTGGCACGGCTCGGCAAACTGCTGTTTGGAGGGTGCTTTCGCAGGGCAAAAAAAGCCTGTCCCGTCATTGCCGAAACGGTATCGGTCATGATGGCGGCACAGGTGCAGGCGGAAAATGCTGAAAGTGCTATTGACCGTGCGGCAGACCCTACGGCAAAGGCATTGTCTGTCATTTGCCAAATGCTTTCCGATGACACACAGACAAAGCATATTTTAGGCACATTCGGGTATTATCTCGGACGCTGGATTTATCTGATGGATGCAGCGGACGACATGGAAAAAGACCGTCGATCGGGCAATTTCAATCCCTTTCTCCGTCAGCATTTTGACAAAACATCCTGCAATGAGGTGCTGAATCTGACCGTATCGCAAATCGTTTTGGCATATGATTTGCTGGAGCCGGGAGAGTACCGTAACATTCTTGACAATATCATTTATGAGGGATTGAAAGCCCGCCAAAGCGACTGTCTGTCTGACAAAAGTAAAACCCCGCCTGCTGTATAATCCGGCAGGCGGGGTTTGATTATTTCTTAGAAATGGCTTTGGTAATAGCCTTTCTGATGAGGTCTACAGGGATAATGGAGAGGGAGAGGACAATGACCAACAGCCATTCTGTCAGATTCAGACCGTGGCAGTTGAAGATTTCACCGCCGATATAGGTCAAGCCGACCTGAATCACGATAATCAGACCCATAATGCGGAAATAGTTGGGATTTTCACCGATATGCTCAAAGACATTGAGTTTTTCTGTTCTTACATTCAGGGAGTTGCAGACAGAAATCAGAATGAAGAAACAGAAGTAGGTGGTCATGAGGAAGATGAATTCACCCTTGGTATTGGTGTCGCTTCTGACAAAATTCCAGATGGGGCTTGTTTCCCAAAGCTGGGAGATGAGGACAAAGAAGCTGCAAAGGAAAATCCAGATAGTGGAAACCGTCAATTGTCCTTTCATGGACTTGCTGACAATGCTTTCATCACGGCGTTTTGGTTTCTCTCTCATGTAACGCTTGAGAGCAGGCTCACCGCCGAGGGCAAGGGCTGCAAGGGTATCCATGACAAGGTTGACCCAGAGAATCTGTGTAATGGTCAGCGGGTTGTCCAGCTTGAGCAGCGGCATGATAAAGGAAATCAGCACAGCCGAAATATTGATGGAAAGCTGGAACGTGATAAACTTGCGGATATTGTTGAAGATGGTTCTGCCGTAGAGGATCGCTTTGGCGATAGAGTTGAAGTTGTCATCGAGGATAACAATGTCACTGGCTTCTTTGGCGACCTCTGTACCGCCGCCCATCGCAAAGCCGACATCTGCTTTTTTGAGGGCAGGGGAGTCATTGACACCATCGCCGGTCATGCCGACAACAAGGTTGAGTTCCTGAGAGAGTCTGACAAGACGGCTCTTATCGGTAGGCAATGCACGGGCAATGACACGGATATGAGGAATCTGTTTTTTCACTTCGTCATCGCTCATTTTAGCCAGTTCTGCGGAAGTCAGCACTACATCATCATCCGATGTCAGCAGACCGGCATCTTTGGCAATGGCAACAGCGGTTTCCTTACGGTCGCCTGTAATCATGACAACCTGCACACCGGCACCATGCACTTCTTTGATAGCGGTCACGGATTCCGGTCTTACTTCGTCACGGATACCGATGACACCGATGAGTGTCCAATCGCCGCCGGGCAGGGAATCACTGGTCAAAGGAGTGTCAGAAGTAGCTACTGCCAGTACACGGATGGCTCTGTTGGCAAGTTCATCAATTTTCTGGTTCAGCACCTTGCCGTCAAATTTCGCTTTGTTGCCGTTTTCGTCATAGTAATATTTGCAGTTCTGGATCAGTTTTTCAGGAGCACCCTTGATGAGAGTGATATGTTTATCGCCCTCGATGGTGGTGGCACTGTATTTATTGGTGGAGTTGAAGGGAACGGAATAGGCGGGCTTGACATTCGGATATTTGTCTTCCGCGTGTGCCACAAACTGCAACACGGCTCTTTCGGTGGGGTTGCCGCCGACGACTTTCAGGGTATCGCCGGAACCTGTAATCACGGCATTGGTGTTATGTTTAAGAGCGAGTGCCAGCATTTCGCCTGCCTTGCCCTTGATTTCCTCAAAGCTTTTGGCTTCCTTGCCGGTACCGTCAAGGAAATTGACAGCTTCGAGCTTGCCCTTGGTGATGGTACCTGTTTTGTCGCTGAACAGGATATTCAGACTGCCTGCGGTTTCGATACCGCTGACCTTACGGACAAGCACGTTATCGTTGAGCATTTTTTTCATGTTCATGGAGGACACGATGGCAATCATCAGCGGAAGCCCCTCCGGTACCGCCATGACGATGATGACCACGGCAAACATGACAGCCTTGACAACATCGGTGAAGATCGTGATGAGCCATTCAGGGTTGGCAAAATAGGCACTGACACCGCCGTTATAGAAGAATACCGCCTGCACCATATAGGCAATGGCAATTGCCACACCGCCGATATAGCCGAACTTACTGATGGCATTGGCAAGCTTTGTCAGTTTGACCTGCAAGGGAGATTCTCTGTCATCATCAATCTGGAGTTCTTTGGCAATCTGACCATAGACGGACTTGTCACCGACGGTAGTCACTTCCATGACAGCATTGCCGGAGCAGACAACAGCCCCTCTGAATACCTTGTATTCATTGAGGAAGTCCATGGCTTCGCCCTCGTCCTCTTTGTAGTCATCGGGGACAGCCTTTTTCTTTGCTTCCTTGCTTTCACCGTTGAGGACAGACTGGTCAACAGCAAGATTGCCGTCTACGATAATACCGTCCGCCGGAATCTTGTCACCGCTTTGGAGGAGTACGCAGTCACCTACAACAATATCATTGATAGCGATTTCTGCAATTTCACCGTTACGGTAGACCTTGCACTTAATCAGGGAAGCCTCTTCCTGGAGTTTCTGGAAGGCATTTTCATTGTTGTATTCGGAAAAAGTTGACACGAAAGTAGCGATGAGTACGGCTGCGGCAATACCGACCGCTTCATACCATTCGGTATCACCGATTCCTGCGGTGTAGTGCAGGACGACGAAAATTACATTGAGAACCAGTGCCACCAACAGAATTTTAATCATGGGGTCGCCGAAATTTTCCAGCAGTTTTTGCCAGAAAGTTTCCCGTTTCTGTTCGGTGAGCCGGTTATCGCCGTACTTTTCTTTTGATTGCTTGACTTGTTCGTCAGTCAGTCCAAAGTTTTTCATTTTACGATTCTCCGCTCTTTTTAAATTTTTGTGTCATACAACACTATTTAAGATTTTACAACACCGCTATCATTTCGTCAAGTCATATTCTTACGATATTTTGACGAAAAACATAGTGAAAAGACGATGTTTTTGACAAAAAGAGGGCAGAATAACCCAAAAGATATTCTGCCCTTATGTATTATTTTGCTGCTTCGGAATCAGCCAGTAATTTTTTGGCGAGATTGACAACTTCCCTTCTTTGTTTTGGCGTCATGTTGCGTACTAAGAACAGAAGCTCCACCTCATATTTAGTGGTAGCATGGGTACGGTACTTCAAGCCCTCATCATCATCAGGCGAGCCGGAATGGATGTCGGCAACGGCTGCCTCGAGTTCATCTTCGATTCCCTGCAAGAGAGCGGTATAACTGATATTGAATACCTTGGCAATTTTGATGAGTGTACTGATGTCAGGTTTGGTTTTGCCGGTTTCGTAGTAGGTATAGGTAGAGCGTTCGATTTTCAAACGATCCGCCACCTGCTGTTGTGTCAGTCCGCATTCATGTCTGTAATACTTGAGCCAGTAAGAGATCATACTGTACATTTCGGATTCCCCCTGTATTAAAAATCTTTACAAAAATATTATATACCACTTTTTTTGAATTGTCACCACCTTTTTGAAAAATTTAAAAATCGTTCACATTTTCACTTCTTTGCACTTTATTTTTTAGAGGTTTTACCCAATGAATAAGTGGATTTTTTGGCTAAAATATCTTTTCGATTTATCGGGGACTTTTTAAAAAACAGTGATTTCATCAAGCTTTCAGGGATTTTCCAAAAATCTTTTTCAGTAGTATTCACTTTCACACTCTTTCTCTTTCACAATGGAAGGGATGTGAAAAGCAAAATATTTTATGGAAAAATTTGCCAATTTAAGAAGAAATATATTTTCATTTTATTCATTTTGACAGCAACGGGCGTGAGAAGTTCCACGGTACTCCTCACGCCGTATTCTTCCTTAACTGCAATAATCTTCTATCAGGCGTTTCAGTTCCTTTTCGCTGTCAGCAGGAATGCCCTTTTTCATCAGGGCAATATCCGCTTTCGGCAGGGTGCTGACATAGACATCACTGATATAAATGGGTTTCTCCTGTCCTTGTGCAAAGGCGGCGATTTTTTTGTCATATTCTGCCAGATAGTAGTGTTTTGCCGACGATGATGGCTGTTCCTGTTCGGACAGTTCCCGTATTTCCGCCTGCGGTTCGGACTGCTCTGCCGCCTCGGGGACAGGCGGTGCATAGAACGATGTAATCAGGATGCATAACAACAGGATACTCCCTGTGATCAACAGCAAATTTTTCATCTTTCTCATCTCCTCCTGCCCTTATTTTGGGGAATTATCACGTATTTATTCATAACATTGTCCTTTTTTTTGATAAAATCATAGATATTCCGATGCGGCATTTTTTTTCTAAAAAAGCTGTTCCATTTTTCCGATTTTATGGTATAATAACATAGGTGATTTATCAATAGGGGAGGTTTTTTGAAAATATGAGAAATACGGACATCAGCAAGTATAAAGATGAAGCGGCTCCGTCCATTCCTTCACTGATCGCTTCTGCTGCCGGAGGTGTTTTTGCGTTCATTGGCAGGATCCTTTTTACGATCCTGTTAGCCATGGTGGTGACGGGAATCGTGATTGGCATATCCCTGCTGTTCTACATCATGGGCATTGCCAATGAACCGCTGACCATCAATCTGGACAAGCTGACCCTCAATCAGACCAGCAGGATCTATGTCCAGAACTATGAAACGCAGGAATTTGAGGAATATACCACCCTCTACTCGACTGAGAACCGTGTATGGGTCAGCTATCAGGATATTCCTAAAAAAATGATTGATGCCCAGATCGCCATTGAGGACAAACGCTTCTTTGAGCATAACGGCGTGGATCTGAAACGTACAGGCGGTGCTGTTTTCAGCCTTGCGACAGGCTCCTCTCAGTTCGGCGGCTCGACCATTACCCAGCAGCTTATCAAAAACCTGACCGATGACAATGAAAACAGTATCAACCGGAAGCTGCGTGAGATTTTCCGTGCTTTCAAGCTCGAACGCACTTACTCTAAAGACGATATTATCGAAACTTACCTGAATCTGGTGAACTACGGCAGCGGTTGTCGGGGCGTGCAGTCTGCTGCGAACCTCTACTTCAACAAGGATATTCGGGACTGCACGGTGGCGGAGTGTGCGGCTATTGCGGGCATTACACAGAACCCGTATGCCTATGACCCCCTTACCTATCCCGAAAATAACAAGAAAAGACGCAATACCGTGCTTTGGG
>ONUD01000027.1 GCA_900320925.1 uncultured Eubacteriales bacterium | reverse complement strand
CATGATTTCCGTCACAATCGGCAGGCCTGTCACTTTCCTTGCTCCTTTGAGCAAATCCAGTCCCTGCGATTTCAGCCCCTGAAAGGAATACGGAGAGGTTCTCGGTTTGAACGCACCGCCACGCAAAAAGTCTGCCCCTGCCTGTTTAACTCTCTGAGCCACATAGTTGATTTGCTCCTCGGTTTCGACAGAGCAGGGTCCTGCCATGATACAGAGTTTGCCGTCACCGATTTTCTGCCCTGTCGGAAGCTCTATCACGGTATTGTCAGGATGGAACTTGCGGTTGGCTTTCTTGTAAGGCTCCTGCACACGCTTGACATTTTCCACGATGTCCTGTGCATACACCCAGTCCTCGTCAATCTGTACGGTGTCACCGATGAGTCCCAGTACGGTGGATTCCACCCCGACCCATTCATTGACCGTCACATGATATTTTTCTTCCAGTGCTGCTTTGAAGAGCATCACCTTTTCTTTTTCTGTCTGCGGTTTTAATACGATAATCATGACTTTCATCCTTCCCAATGCAATAAAAAAACGGAATCCTCAGCGGACTCCGTTACCGACAATGATACCTCGTTGGTATGTCTGTATCAAGAGAAAGCTCCCGCCGAATGACTGCACAAATGTCTTACCCATGCCCAAAAGCATGAATCAAAACCGACATATCCAGAAAATCGTGCAGACAATGTTTTCACGGCTGTCAATTCCTTTCTCCGATATGGAACACTATTATCATAACGCTGTACCGGTCTTTTGTCAAGAGCCAATTTTGCGAAAATCCCAAAAATAACATTTGCATATCGGGGGATGGTATGCTATAATGAATAAGAAATTTGTAAAAGGAGTCGAAAAGACAATGGAACAGGTTATGCAAGTCGGAAAAATGGGCAATTATTCCGAGCAGATTGTCAAAAGAAAAATGTCCCCCTCCAGAATGTCTGCTATCCTTATCGGATTGGTAGTGATTGTATTGGTCATGGTGGTCAGCGTGTATCTTTCGGGAACATTCAACTGGTTCCTGCCGATTGCCTTCTTATGTCTGGGATTAGGCATTTACCTGATATGGTATATCATCAAGAATGCAGGCGTGGAGTATGAATACACGTTTGTGGTGGGAGAAATGCGGATTGACCGCATCAAGGGCAAGTCCAGACGCAAAAGACTGACGGTGTTTGATGTCAAGGCCATTGACGATATTGGCAAGTTCGTGAATCCTGAAACGGGCGAAAAGGCCGTTGACACTTCAAAGTATGATTTGGTACTGCACGCATCAGGGGATGACATGAGAGAGGATACCTACTATATGCTCATCCACGACAAGGTCAAGCAAAAACACGCCTTGCTGCTGTTTACCCCCGATGACAGGACACTTGGCATGATACAGCCGTACCTGTCAGTCGAGCTGAAAAAGAAATTCCTCCATATCAAGCGTCAAGAAGCATGAAAAAGGCTGCCGGTCACCGGCAGCCTTTGATGATTTACTGATAGTCCACCACATCGACCCAGCTTTTCAGAAATTCCTCTTCTCCCTCGATCTTCTTGACCATCTGGGAAGCAGCCACAATCGGAAGCCACTGCTGTACATACTGTTTGGCGGTATCGGTCTTTTGGCAGAACAAGTTCAGATACTTGTCAGCCAGCTCTTTGTCTTTCAGGGCAAACAGCAGGTAGGTTCTTGCCGCATCAGCCGCCGCATTGCCCTGCGTCGCATGGGACCAGTCGATAATATGCGGATTTCCGTCAGGGTCAATAATAATATTGCTGGGATTAAAGTCCCCGTGACAGACCTTGTTGTGTTTCGGCATACTTTCCAGACGGGTATGAAGCTCATATCTGGTTGTCGCATCAATGATATTGCCAAGACTGGAGATTTTCCTGTTCATCTTGTCCTTGAGTTTATTGAGCAGGGGAGCTTTTTTGCTTTGCACCTCAATTTGCAGGTCAACGAACTGTTCCATATATTGGTCAAGATGGGCAGGATCTTCCTGCATGATTTGTGCAAGGGTCTTGCCCTCCACGTACTCCATGGTAATCGCCCACTGACCGTTAATCACGGATACCGCTTTCAAAGCAGGAATCGGCAGACCTGTTTCTTCCACTCTGGACTGGTTGAGTGCTTCATTGAGGATGTCAGACTTCGGGAACTTCTCCGAAAACAGCTTCACGGCATTGTCACCGTCACGGTAGATTACTTTTTCTTTTCTTGTGGAAATCACTTCCATCATCTATCTTCTCCTTTCAGGAACATTATAAACCGATTCTTATTATACTACTCTTTTTCCATAAAGTATAGATGAATTTTGCAGTAATTTTTATGCATTTTTTTGGCTAAATCAACAAAAAAGCATCTATCCCCTGTTTGAGAGCATAGACGCTTTTGCCTGTCAGTTTTTGACCTGTTTTTTCTTGACAATCAGCCAGCCCAGAATGCCGAATCCTGCAAAATAGACCACCGATGCCACTAAGTGACCGATGTAGTCCCACCAGTCCATGTCTACCTCAAAGCCGCTGGTGGCAAGGTTATAGACCCAGTATTCATACACTGTCATGGCATTCGAGGAAAACGTGTTATCCTGCATCACGAGGGCAGCAATGCCGATTATCGCCAATACAATGGTACTGATAAAGCCCGGTGCAAAAATGTTGGCGGCAATGGAAAAGCCCGTTGTGCCAATCAGTTCCGACAGCATAAAATAAAATGCATTCAGTGCCAGTACCGCTGCCATCCTGCCCAGTACCAGCAGCCAGTAGCCGTCAACTGTCAGCATGGCGGCACGGTACGATGAGGTGGCACAAATCACCATTCCCGACAGGTAGGCTATCAGCACCGTCAGAAGATAGACCCCGCACGCAATACAGGTCGATACAATGAACTTGGAAAGAAACACACTGGTTCGGGAATAACCTCTGGCATAGATGTTTTTAATGGTACCCCTGACCCTGTCTTCGCAGATATAGATGCCCGAAAACACCGCCAGCAGCAGCGGCAGCATGGTACTGCCAAAAATATTCAGTGACAATAACTGCGGTGAAAAGGTCTGCATGAACTGTGTTTGCAGGTCATCGGGTGACAGCCATTCCCGCAGATCCCCCATTGTATCAAATGTTGCCTTTTGTGCCAGAATCACCAGAACCGTAAAGGCAAGGCACAAACCGAAGCATACATAGAAGCTTGGTTTTCTCAGCAGTCTCCTCAACTGAAACCGAAACATATTTTTCATGACTCTTCCCCATCCTTTCTCATACATTCACCGGTCCCATCTTCTGGAGGAAATAATCCTCGTAGCTGACACTCATCACCGTCAGCTCCGATACGGCAATTCCCTCACTGACCAGTTTGGTATTGATTTCCGCAGAACGGGCAATATCGGCTATGATATTCAGTGTATGTTCCTTGATATAAATTTCAGGTATCTGCATCTGCTCGGTGATGATTTTTGCTGCTTTTTCAGGCTCGCTGCAAGTAAGGAGGATACTTTTCCGGCATTTTTGTGCCAGTTTTTCCGCACTGATTTCCTCTGTCAGCACACCGTATTGAATAATCCCGTATCTGGTCGAAATTTTTTCCAGTTCTCCCAGCAGGTGACTGGAAATAAAGAAGGTGACACCTCTTTCCTGATTGACCCGCAGGATAATATCCCTGACCATTTTCATGCCCATGGGATCCAGACCGTTGACAGGCTCGTCCAGTACCAGCAGTTCGGGATCACCCAGCAGTGCCACGGCAATCCCTAACCGCTGTTTCATCCCCAGAGAGAATGTTTTCACTTTTTTGTAGGTTGCATCTTTCAGTCCCACCAAATCCAGTATTTCATGAATCTGTGCATCGGTGCCGCCGCTCAAAATGGCAAACCGCTTCATATTCTCAAATGCCGAGCAGTTGCCGTACAGTCCCGGAGATTCAATCAGCGACCCTACTCTTCTGAGGTTTTTGAGGTTTTGATTTTCCCCAAACAGCTTCACCTCTCCCCCATTCGGGAACAGCAACCCTAATATCACTTTCATCACCGTTGTCTTGCCGGCACCGTTGGGTCCGATAAAACCGTAAATATCCCCTTTTCTGATATTCAGGCTCAGGTCATTGACCACGATTTTTTTGCCGAATTTTTTGGTAAGACCCTTTGTCTGCAATACCAATTCATCCATGCTTCTCACACTCCTTAAAATCCGCCAATCGTATACAGCAGTACCGAAAAAACTCCCAGTACCATCATCACACACAACACAATACTGACCACTCTGATTATCATTTTTCTTCTTTTGAACATTCCTTCATCCTCCCATGTTACTTTCTGACAGGAATCTGCTGACTGTCAAGATAGTGCTTCAGTTCACCGATGGAAATTTCACCGAAGTGGAACAGGGAAGCCGCTAAAACAGCATCTGCCTTGCCAATGGTAAAGGCATCCGAAAAATGTGCCAATGCCCCGGCACCGCCCGATGCAATCACGGGAATCCCGACATTCTCCGAAACGGCTCTTGTCAGTGCCAAGTCATAGCCGTTCTTCACACCGTCACAATCCATGCTGGTCAAAAGAATCTCTCCTGCCCCACGCTTTTCTGCTTCTACTGCCCACTGCACCGCATCCTTGCCTGTATTGATACGCCCGCCGTTGATAAACACATCCCAACCGCTGGCATCACTGCGGCGTTTGGCATCAATGGCAGTCACCACACACTGACTGCCGAATTTATAGGCAGCTTCATTGATAATTTCAGGACGATGCACGGCGGCAGAGTTTACCGAAACCTTGTCAGCACCCGCCCGCAGGATGGCAGTAAAGTCCTCCACGGTGCGGATGCCTCCTCCCACCGTAAAGGGAATGAACACACAATCCGCTACGGCTGTCACAATATCAATCATGATATTCCGTGCATCACTGGAAGCCGTGATATCCAGCAGTACCAGTTCATCGGCTCCCTCTTTGTCATATACCTTTGCACATTCCACGGGATCGCCGGCATCTCTTAAATTGACAAAGCTGGTTCCTTTGACGACCCTGCCGTCCTTCACATCAAGGCACGGTATGATTCTTTTTGCATACATGGTCAATTCCCTCCCGTGATGGCGGCAAAATTCCGCAGTATCTGCAATCCCACTGCACCGCTTTTTTCAGGGTGGAACTGGGTCGCAAAAATATTCTTGTACTGCACCGCCGCATCAATGGCAACACCGTAATGGGTTCTTGCCGCAACAATAGCTTCGCTTTCCGCCTTGAGAAAGTACGAATGCACAAAGTAAACATAGGCTTCCTGAGGAATCCCTTTGAAAATGCCGTCCTCCTGCAAGATGTCCAGCGAGTTCCAGCCCATATGGGGGATTTTCAGGGTATGGTTTTGGTGCGGGATTTTGGTAATACTGCCCTTGAGCAGTCCCAGACCCTTGACACCGGGGCTTTCTTCGCTGCCCTCAAACAAAAGCTGCAAGCCCAGACAAATGCCTAAAAACGGCTTGCCGCTTTTGATAAACTCCAGCACGGCTTCCTCTGCTCCCGATGTTCTCATGCAGTCCATCGCATCAGCAAAAGACCCTACCCCCGGCAAAATAGCTCCGTCTGCACGACAAATCTCCTTTTTTTCATTCGTCACCGTACAGTCACAGCCGATATAGTGCAGTGCCTTGACAACACTTTGCAGGTTGCCGGCACCGTAGTCGATTACAGCAATCATATTCTTTCCACTTCCTTATCAGATTTCATCACGATTGTAACACAATCACCTTTGCTTATCAAGTATCAACAAGACGCTTCTCTTGGTCGGCACTGATTTTCAGATCGTCCCTATCATACTGCCCCGAATGCTTTTTGGATAACATCAATATCCGTGTACTTAATATGCTCGGTATCCTCACGCAAGTGATACACCGTATGGAAACGCTGTGTTTGGTTGATATAGCGAAAATCCAGAATGTTGATACCGATGCATTTTTTGATATTGCTGTACTTTTTGTCGATACCGACCTGCTCGACAATCATTTTTGATACATAAAAGGTACTTCTGTCCGCCCATGCCGACATATTTGGTATTCAGCAAGACTGTCTTTTTGATTTGTTCAGGCTCAATGTTCAGCACGGCACTTAAAAAGCCTTTGCGAACCTTTTCATTTCTCATCAGTTCCTTAAAGGCGAAATCCACCTTTGGTGACATGATAAAATCGTCCACATCCCTCACTCCTTACGATAATTTTACCACAACAGCACGGTTTTTTCAATACAAATCAGCAAATTTGCCAATATGCCCCAAGCCGTTTTTTAAGTTGCTAATTTGTGCAATTAAACTAAATTATAGGATTAAAATTCATCCAATCATACAAATTTTTCAAAAACACAAAATACAATCTACCATATGTAGATTGTTATGGTATAATAGGCTTGGAATGTTGTATTCCAAAATCTTAAACAGGAGGTATAACTTATGAAAGACTCTCACAGCCGTGCTGTGCGGAGAATCATAGCGGCGGCACTTGTGCTGACGATGGTATCTGCCCCCATGTCACCGGTTGCAGATATGCTGAACTTCGGCACAAAAACGGTCAATGCCGTTGTCTATCAGGACAATGCAACCGTTAATGCTTCTTCCATTCAGGTGGACGACATTCTGACGGCAGGAACAACTATCTACAGTGACACAGCCGTTACAACAACTGACATTACCTATCAGCCGTTGGAGGGTGCGGACACGTATGACTATCTCAGTGCAGGACAAAGCGTGACTTTGCAAAAGAATTATAAAGTCACTTCCCGCAGTGTAAATGATGACACCAATATGCTGACGCTGGTGCTGAAAGAAATGGGTGTCTATACGGTCACATGGCTCAATGAGGACGGTACAGAACTGAAAACCGAAAGTGTTTTGGAGGGTACGGTTCCCACGTATGACGGTACACCTACCAAAGCGGATACCGATGAGTATCT
>ONUD01000085.1 GCA_900320925.1 uncultured Eubacteriales bacterium | reverse complement strand
GGTCCGGGGGCAGGACGTGAAGCCGCCATCCGTGCATTGCAGTCCGCCGGTCTGGAAGTCAGCATGATTAAGGATGTGACCCCGATTCCGCACAACGGTTGCCGTCCTCCGAAGAGAAGACGTGTATAATTTGATGGAGGTGTAGAAAAATGGCAGTAAACAGAGATCCGATCTTGAAAAGATGCAGATACCTCGGCATCAGCCCCGCTGTTGTCGGTATCAGCAAGTCGTCTAACAGAAATCCGAATGCCAATGCAAGAAGAAAGGTTTCGGAATATGGCGTCCAGCTCAAGGAAAAACAAAAACTGAAATTCATCTACGGCGTTTTGGAAAAGCCGTTCTATCACTATTTCGAGATTGCTTCCAAAATGGAGGGTCAGGCAGGTAACAACCTGATTACCGTCCTGGAATCCAGACTCGACAACATCGCTTACAGAATGGGTCTTGCCCTCACCAGAAGAGAAGCAAGACAGCTCGTGACCCACGGCCATTTCCTCGTGAACGGCCAGAAAGTGGATATTCCCTCCTACAGAGTCAAGACAGGTGATGTGATCTCCCTGCGTGACAAGAGCAAGAGCAGCCCGAAATTTAAGGATATTATCGAACAGACCAACGGCAGAGTGACACCTCTCTGGCTTGAAATCAACAAGGAACAGCTTTCTGCAAAAGTGGTTCGTATGCCTTCGATCGAGGACGTTGACTATGAGGTGGCACCGCACCTTATCGTTGAGTTGTACTCCAAGTAATCCGACTGATGTTGGCAGGTTACACACATTTTGGCGGCAGATGCTTTGCCGCCTCATGTTAAGGAGGTTAGCTAATGATCGAAATTCAAAAGCCAAGAATTGAAACAACAAATTTATCGGATGACGGTAAAGTTGGCAGATTCGTTGTGGAACCCCTTGAAAGAGGCTTCGGCAATACCCTCGGCAACAGCCTGAGACGTGTATTGCTCTCTTCTCTGGAGGGTGTCGCCGTGACTTCTATCAAGATCGACGGTGTCCTGCATGAGTTCTCAACGATTCCGGGTGTGAAAGAGGATGTGACGGCCATTGTCCTGAATATGAAGGGACTGGTTGCCAAGCTCCATACCAATGGTCCCAAAACGGTGGAAATCCGTGCCGAAGGTCCTTGTATCGTGACGGCAGAGTCTATCAAGACTGATGCCGAAGTGGAGATCCTGAATCCCGATATGCACATTGCCACCCTTGGCGAAGGTGCTAAACTCTATATGGAGATCACTCTTAACAAAGGACGGGGCTATGTTTCGTCCGACCGCAACAAGGCGGAAATGGCAGGAAATGCCAGTATCATCGGCGTACTTCCGATCGATTCTATCTATACTCCCGTGCTGAAAGTCAACTACATGGTGGAAAATACCCGTGTGGGTCAGATTACCGACTATGACAAGCTGACACTCGATGTGGTGACCAACGGCGTGATCAATGCACAGGAAGCTGTGTCACTTGCCGCCAAGGTGCTGACCGAACACCTCAACCTCTTTGTCAACCTCTCCGACAAGGGTACCAGTACCGAAGTCATGGTGGAGGTCGATGACCAGGGAAAAGAAAAAGTCCTTGAAATGACCATAGAGGAACTTGACCTTTCGGTGCGTTCTTTTAACTGCCTCAAACGGGCAGGGATCAATACCGTGGAGGATCTGATCAATAAGTCTGAGGATGATATGATGAAAGTCAGAAACCTCGGAAGAAAATCACTGGAAGAAGTGGTGGAAAAGCTCAATTCCCTCGGCTTCCAGCTCCATGCAGAAGAGGAATAATCCTCGTGAATCAATCATACAAGACAAAGGAGTGAATATCAATGCCAGGAACAAGAAAGCTCGGCAGAGAAACTGCTCACAGAACGGCCATGCTCAGGGCTCTCGTCACTTTCCTTCTTGAAAACGGCAGGATCGAAACAACCGTGACCCGTGCCAAGGAAGTCAGTGCATTGACAGAAAAGTTTATTACCATCGCCAAGGTCGAAAGCCTTGCCAACAAGCGTCAGGCTCTGGCTTTTATCACCAAGGAGGATGTTGTCAGCAAGCTCTTTAAAGAGATTGCACCCAAATATATGGATAAAAACGGCGGCTATACCAGAATTACCAAAATCGGCCCCCGCCGCGGCGATGCTGCTGAAATGGCAGTCATTGAACTGATTTGATCCAAAAAACCGTATCGGTGATAAGCCGATACGGTTTTTTTAGAATTGGAAGTCAAAAAATGGAATGTACGGTGAAACGGGGACTGCCAGACAGCCGCACAAGATGCCGAAAACCGCTCCCGCCAAAACATCGGTCGGGTAGTGTACCAACAGGTACATTCTTGAAAATGCCATCAGAACAGCAAAAATCAGTACGGGAATGAACAATTGCTGACACATGAACAGCATGACCATCGACACGGCAAATGATGACGAAGAATGTCCGGATGGAAAAGAATAATGCGGCGGGTTTTCAATCAGCAGATACTGTTCAAAGGACTTGTTGCAGGGGCGGACACGTCCCACAATATGCTTGATGGTGACCTCGCCGCCCAGCCACGTGAAGCAGATCGACAGCAGTACCGTGAAGCCGGTCAGCCGCCACCGATTCATCAGCAGAAACGGGGCGGCAAAAACAAACCAGATATAACCGTGATTGCCGACGGTGGTGATAAGTATCATCAGTTTATTTAATACATTGGTTCTCTTTGTTGTCAGTTTGAGAAGCATTTTTTCGTCCCAAGCCTGAATTTTTTCAAGCATATTTTTCACCCTTTAATTTTACGGAAATCTTGCTTTCATTATACCACACTGTCTCTCCATTTTCAAACATATTTTTCAGTGAACCGATGGTTCCTGAGGAATTTTTTTGATGCCGAACATCCTTCTCAGAAAGAATCCCCAGAATTTCGGATTGTCCAGTACTACGATTTTCATCATGACCGTCTCCTCTCAGTAACAGCAGCGTGAGCTGATGATGGATGTCACTGCCAGCACCACCGCAATGATGGCAATCAGGCAGCCGTCCGGCAGGATACAGGAAACCAACAGTCCTAAACTGAATGCCAGGATATTGCCGTTTTTGATGCATCTCCTCACTTGTGTTCCCTCCCTTGGACTGTGTTGCGGGGCTTACACTACCATTATATACACGCTTTCCTTTTTTGACACAAAAAAGCTGTACCCAATCGGTACAGCTTTTATCATAGGAATCAGACAACACCCTGAGCGAGCATGGTATCTGCTACTTTCACGAAGCCGGCAATGTTGGCACCGACCACATAATTGCCCTCATAGCCGTACTTCTTGGCGGCATCGGCAATGTTGTGGTAGATGTTGACCATAATGCCCTCTAACTTGGCATCGACCTCTTCAAAGCTCCATGACAGTCTCTGGCTGTTCTGGGACATCTCCAGAGCGGAGGTTGCCACACCGCCTGCATTGGCGGCTTTACCGGGAACAAACAGGATCTTCGCATTCTGGAGCATCTTGGTAGCTTCCAGCGTGGTGGGCATATTCGCACCCTCACAAACAGCAGTGACACCGTTCTTGATGAGGTTTTCTGCCCCTTCTACATCCAGTTCGTTCTGTGTAGCACAGGGCAGGGCAATATCACAGGGAACTGTCCAGAGGAACTTGCCCTCGGTATATTCCGCATTGGGACGATAGGTCTTGTATTCGGTCAGTCTTGCTCTCTTGACTTCCTTGATTTCCTTGACGGCAGCCAAGTCAATGCCTTCTGCATCATAGATCCAGCCTGTGGAGTCGGAGAGTGTCACGACTTTGGCACCGAGCTGTGTGGCTTTCTGTGCCGCATAGATGGCAACATTGCCTGCACCGGAGATACAAACCGTCTTTCCGGCAATGTCGATGTTATGATCTTTGAGCAGTTCGTTGGTGATGTAGAGCAGACCATAGCCGGTAGCCTCTGTACGGGCCAGTGAACCGCCGTAGGTCAGACCCTTGCCGGTCAGAACGCCCTCGTAGCAGTCACGGATTCTCTTGTACTGACCGAACAGGTAGCCGATCTCACGTCCGCCCACGCCGATGTCACCGGCAGGCACGTCGGTATCAGCACCGATATGTCTGTAAAGCTCTGTCATGAAGCTCTGGCAGAATGCCATGACTTCTCTGTCGCTCTTGCCCTTGGGGTCAAAGTCAGCACCGCCCTTGCCGCCGCCGATGGGGAGGCCTGTGAGGGAATTTTTGAAAATCTGCTCAAAGCCGAGGAACTTGATAATGCCGAGGTTGACGGAGGGGTGGAATCTCAGACCGCCCTTATACGGACCGATGGCACTGTTGAACTGGATACGGAACCCTCTGTTGACCTGTACCTTGCCGTTGTCATCGACCCACGGTACACGGAACATAATCTGTCTTTCCGGCTCGGTGATTCTTTCCAGAATACCGGCTGCTTCGTACTGGGGATTGGCCTCGATCACAGGCTCCAAAGACTCCAATACCTCTTGGACTGCCTGCACAAATTCATCCTGAGCAGGGTTTTTGGCCTTGACCCTCTCAAGCTGTTCGCTGACATATGACATATTTGTCACTCCTTCAAGTAAAATCAGGGCGATTTGCAACAAACCACCATACAGTCATTCACTGCATTGCCTATTTTAGCACACTGATTCCAAAAAATCAATAGTTTTTTGCAAGCTTTGTATGGATGAAATTCATTTTTTGGTGTTTTGTTCAAAAAGCAGAAAAAATCCCCTGAAAAGCACCTTAAAATAGCACAAATGTCAAAAAAGAGATTTCCGCTTGATAAAAACTTGCTTAAATCTGTATAAAGATGTATAATATATCATAGCCGTTCTGTTTTTTGGAACGAATTTTTTAGCGGTATGAGAGGAGCAATTCAAAATGGAAAAAGCAGAGCTTTTGTATGAAGGAAAGGCCAAAAAGGTGTATGCCATGTCGGAACCCCATTACTGCCTGGTGGAGTATAAGGACGATGCTACGGCATTCAATGGCCTGAAAAAGGGTACTATCACCGGTAAGGGTGTTGTCAATAACAGAATGTCCAATTTTATGTTCAAGCTGCTCGAAGAAAAGGGAATCCACACGCATTTCGTGGAAGAAATCAGCGACAGGGAAACCATTGTGAAGCAGGTAAAAATCGTGCCGCTTGAAGTCATTATCAGAAATAAAGCCGCAGGCTCAATGGCAAAGCGTCTGGGTCTGGAAGAGGGAACGGAACTGAAAACTACCGTGCTGGAGTTTTCCTACAAGGATGATGCACTGGGCGATCCGCTCATTAACTCCTATCATGCCGTTGCCATCGGTGCCGCAACATGGGAGGACATTGATACCATCAGCAAGATGGCACTGGCTGTCAACCAATATATGGTAGAATTTTTTGCAGGCGTGGGAGTGGAACTGATTGACTTCAAACTGGAATTCGGCAAAACAGCCGATGGGGAAATCGTACTGGCAGATGAGATCTCTCCCGATACCTGCCGTTTCTGGGATATCAAGACCCATGAAAAACTGGATAAGGATCGTTTCAGACGTGACCTCGGCGGTGTCGAAGAAGCCTATGCCGAAATGATGAAGCGAATTGGACTGGGCAAGTAAGGAATGGTGTTCTTGACTGCTAATCAAATCGGGGAGGTTGGACTCATTTGAGTATCGATTCACAGGGATATGCTGCGGAGGGACTGCATGAGGAATGCGGTGTCTTTGGCATATACGGAAATGACAGTATCGCTCCTGCTTATGCCTGCTACAACGGACTTCTGGCACTCCAGCACAGAGGTCAGGAAAGCTGCGGCATTGCGGTGAATGACAAGGGCGTGATTACCAATCATAGAAGTATGGGACTCGTCAGCGAAGTATTTGACCATGACGTGCTGGACTCTCTGGAGGGGCAGATGGCCATCGCCCATGTAAGATATTCCACAGCAGGCGGCAGTGTGAGTGAAAACTCGCAGCCGCTTGTTATGCGTTATGTAAGGGGAAGGTTTGCCATTGCTCATAACGGCAACCTGACCAATGCCTATGAGCTGAAGAAGAAACTGAGCGACAAAGGGGCGATTTTTCAAACCACCATTGACTCAGAGGTCATTGCCTACTTGATTGCAGCAGAGCGTGTCGGTGCAGGCAAGGTGGAGCTGGCACTGGAACAGGCTATGAAACAACTGGAGGGAGCCTACTCCCTGCTGGTGATGAGTCCGAGAAAAATCATTGCCGCCCGTGACCCCCACGGATTCCGTCCGCTGTGCATGGGAAAAATCGGGGCATCTTATGTCTTTGCTTCAGAAAGCTGTGCTTTGGCAGCCTGCGGTGCGGAGTTTGTCAGAGATATTGATCCGGGAGAAATTGTGGTCGTTGATGATAAAGACGGACTGCGTTCCATTCGTACCAACTGCCCCCCGCCGGACAAAAAATCTTTGTGCGTGTTTGAGTATATCTATTTTGCAAGAACGGACTCCGAAATTGATGGAATCAGTGTCTACCAGTCCCGCAAGGAGGCAGGCAGGATTCTGGCAAGAGAATTTCCCGTGGAAGCGGATATTGTCATCGGTGTGCCGGAATCGGGCATTGATGCCGCTATCGGCTACAGTGAGGAGTCGGGGATCCCCTATGAAAAGGGAATCGTGAAAAACGGCTATATCGGCAGAACCTTTATCAAACCGACCCAAAAGGAACGTGCCAGCAGTGTCAAACTGAAGCTCAATCCGCTGCGTTCGGTGCTGGAGGGCAAGAGGGTGGTCGTTATTGATGACTCCATCGTGCGTGGCACGACTTGTGACAGGATCGTCAGGATGCTGCGGAATGCAGGAGCCAAAGAAGTACACCTGCGAATCAGCTCACCGCCGTTTATATGGCCGTGCTACTATGGCACGGATATTCCCTCAAGGGAAGAACTGATTGCCGTCAACCACTCCATTGATGAAATTTGTAAGCTGACAGGGGCGGATACCCTCGGCTTTTTCCCGCCCGATAAATTGCATGAAATGCTGTTCTGTCGGAATGCAGGAATTTGTGATGCCTGTTTTTCCGGCAAGTATCCGACCCCTCTCCCGAAACAATCCCTTGAGGGAAAGGAACGGGGCGGAGTGAATTTTGATAAAAAGCTGCCTTGTGTAGGAAAAGAGGAAACTGTATGAGAGATACCTATGAATCGCCGCTGTCATCCCGCTATGCGGACAAAGAAATGAAATACATATTTTCTCCCGATATGAAATTCAAAACGTGGAGAAAGCTGTGGATTGCCCTTGCCGAAGCAGAACATGAGCTTGGCTTGCAGGTGACACAGGAACAAATTGACGAACTCAAAGCCCATGCCGAGGACATTAACTATGAAGATGCCGAGCAGAGAGAAAAACTGGTGCGTCATGATGTCATGTCCCATGTTTATGCCTATGGCTTGCAGTGTCCCAAGGCAGCGGGCATTATCCATCTCGGTGCCACCTCCTGCTATGTGGGCGACAATACCGATGTCATTCTCATGACAGAGGCACTGAAAATCGTGGAAAAAAAGCTGGTCAGCACCATTCGTCTGCTGTCCCGCTTTGCAGATACTTACAAGAATCTGCCGACACTGGCATTTACCCACTTCCAACCGGCACAGCCTACCACTGTCGGCAAGCGTGCCACCCTCTGGATACAGGATCTGCTGATGGATCTGGAAGATGTGCAGTATGTCCTGAAAGGCATGAAGCTGCTCGGCTGCAAGGGAACAACCGGAACGCAGGCAAGCTTTCTGGAACTGTTCGAGGGCGACCATGAAAAATGCAGGCAGATTGACAAGCTGATTGCACAAAAAATGGGTTACCGGGAGTGTTTTGCCGTATCGGGTCAGACCTACTCCCGCAAGCTGGACAGCAAGGTGCTGAATGTGCTGGCAGGCATTGCACAGAGTGCTTCCAAGTTTTCCAATGACATCCGCCTGCTTCAGCACCTCAAGGAAGTGGAAGAACCCTTTGAGAAAAATCAGATCGGTTCCTCTGCGATGGCCTACAAACGCAATCCGATGAGAAGTGAACGCATGGCGTCCCTGTCAAGATATGTGATGATTGACGTACTCAATCCCTATATCACAGCAGCAACCCAATGGTTTGAAAGAACGCTGGACGACTCTGCCAACAAGCGTCTGAGCATACCCGAAGCCTTTTTGGCAGTAGATGCGATTCTCAACCTGTACATGAATGTCAGTGACGGTCTTGTCGTGTACGATAAGGTCATCACCTCCCGTTTGATGAGTGAACTGCCGTTCATGGCAACCGAAAATATTATGATGGATGCCGTCAAACGCGGCGGCAACCGTCAGGAACTGCATGAAAGAATCAGAGAACACTCGATGGCGGCTTCCTATGTCATCAAAAAAGAGGGCGGCAAAAATGACCTGTTAAAAAGAATTGCCGATGACCCTGCCTTCGGTGTGACACTGGAAGAACTGGAAAAGGTTCTCCAGCCTGAAAAATATGTCGGCCGTGCCATCCAGCAGACCGAGGATTTTTTGAAAGAGGTCGTGGAGCCTGCTCTCAAGCCGTATGAAAGCCTTGCTACGCAGTCGGCAGAAATCAATGTGTAAAAGAGGGAATGTTTATGGTAAAAATGAATATATTTAATCAGACACAGGCAAGAAAAGTCGTCAATCAGAAGGGATGCTTTTCTGTTATCGAGTATACCAAGGACTTGTCCGTGACCCCGGGAACGGCGGCAACCGCCTATTTCATGGGAGAGATGGGTGTCAGAAAAAGACAGGTCGTTGCAGACCTGAACAATTCGGGGATTATCCTTCAGGCAGGTGCCATGCAGATGATTTCCGGCAACGTGGAAGTCGCTACCAACGTGCAGGGGGCAGGCGATTTCTTCAAGAAGATGATCGGCGGCAGAGTGACAGGGGAAAGCGGTATCAAGCCCCGCTATACGGGTACGGGCAGAGTGATACTGGAGCCGACCTATAAATATATTTTGCTGGAGGATCTCTCCAACTGGAACGGCGGTATGACTATCGAGGACGGTTTGTTCCTTGCCTGCTCGGATACGGTGCAGATGAGAGTGACGGCAAGAAGCAGTTTTTCTTCTGCTGTGGCAGGCGGTGAGGGACTGTTCAACAATACCCTCTACGGTCAGGGCGTTGCCGTATTGGAAAGCCCCGTGCCGTCAGAAGAACTGTTTGTGTTTGATTTGGATAACGATACCCTGAAAATTGACGGGAGCATGGCCATTGCATGGTCACAGTCCTTGCAGTTCACCGTGGAACGCACCACCAAAACATTGGTAGGTTCCGCTGCATCAGGTGAGGGCTTTGTCAATGTCTATAGAGGAACGGGACGTGTGCTGGTAGCACCCGTCGGCTAATCACGTGTGAGAGAAGGGAAAACAGCATGGTTAAGGCAATTGTTGGAGCAAACTGGGGCGATGAAGGAAAAGGTAAAATTACCGATGTTCTCGCACAGCAATCCGATATGGTTATCAGGTTTCAGGGCGGCAGCAATGCCGGTCATACGATTATCAACCACTATGGCAAATTCGCTCTCCACCAGCTTCCGTCAGGGGTGTTCAGCGGCCATATCACCAATGTTATCGGCAACGGTGTGGCACTGAGCGTGGAGAACTTTACAAAAGAAATACAGTCCCTGCTGGACAGGGGGGTGCCGATGCCGAATATTCTGGTGTCGGACAGGGCTCAGATCGTTATGCCGTATCACATTCTTTTTGACTGCTATGAGGAGGAACGCCTTGGCAAAAAAAGCTTTGGCTCTACCAAGTCCGGCATAGCCCCGTTTTATTCCGATAAGTTTTCAAAAATCGGGTTTCAGGTGAACGAGCTGTATGATGATATGGACGCTCTCAGAGAAAAACTGGAACGGATTCTGGCAGTGAAGAATGCTATCGTGACCAACGTGTATCATAAAGAAGAAATCAGTGTGGAAGAGATGTTCCAAAAGCTGATGGAATATAAAGAGGCTCTTGCACCGTATGTTGCCAATACATTCGATATTGTCCACGATGCGGTAACGGCAGGAAAAAATATCCTGTTAGAGGGGCAGTTGGGTTCTTTGAAGGATACAGACTTTGGGATCTATCCGATGGTGACTTCCTCCAATACCATTGCAGGCTATGGGGCAGTCGGGGCAGGCGGGATTCCGCCGTATGCCATCAAGGATATTATCACCGTGGTCAAGGCGTATTCCAGCTCTGTGGGAGCAGGCGAGTTTGTCAGCGAGATTTTCGGAGAAGAAGCCGAAGAACTGAGAAAACGCGGCGGTGACGGCGGTGAGTACGGTGCCACAACGGGCAGACCCAGAAGAATGGGCTGGCTGGATTTGGTGGCAACCCGCTATGGCTGCAAAGTGCAGGGTGCTACACAGGTGGCCTTTACGGTGCTGGATGCACTGGGCTATCTGGACGAGATACCGGTATGCGTGGCCTATGAACTGGACGGAGAAAGAATTGACTATTTCCCGTCTACCACGAAGCTCAAAAGAGCAAAGCCGATTCTGGAAGTACTGCCGGGCTGGAAATGCGATATCAGGGGAATCAGAACCTATGAAGAACTGCCGGAAAACTGCCGCAGGTACATTGAATTTGCGGAAAAGGCAGTGGGTGTGCCGTTCACGATGATCTCCAACGGTCCGAAGCGTGAGGACATGATTTACAGATAATACGGAGGGATGCAGCAGAATGTGTGGAATAGTAGGTTATATAGGCTACGAGCAGGCAGCACCGTTTCTGTTGAAAGGCCTTGAAAAGCTCCAATACAGAGGCTATGACTCCGCAGGCGTTTGTACCAATGACGATGGGAAGCTTGTGGTTCAAAAGGAAAAAGGCAAGCTGGATGAACTGAAAAACGTGACGGATGACGGAAAAAACATCAAAGGAACTGTCGGAATCGGTCATACCCGTTGGGCAACCCACGGGAAACCGTCTGAGATCAATGCCCACCCGCATTTGAGTGAATCCGGCAGCTTTGCAGTGGTTCATAACGGCATTATTGAAAATTATATGCCGCTCAAGCAGTTCCTGACCGAAAAGGGAATGTCATTCCGTTCCATGACCGATACAGAGGTCGTTGTCCAGCTTCTGGAATATTACTATGAAGGGGATCTGCTGGGTACGGTGCTGAAAGTGGCTGCTATGCTGGAAGGCTCTTATGCACTGGCTATCATGTACAAGGGCAATGCCGATGAAATCATTGCCGTGCGTAAGGGCAGTCCGCTGGTCATCGGTATCGGGAAAGAGGAAAATTATCTGGCATCGGATATTCCTGCTATCCTTGAAAAAACAAGAAATATCTACCGCCTGGAAAACGGCGAAGTAGCCGTTATCAGACGGGACAGCGTGCAAATCATGGATTATGACAGGAATCCTGTACAGAAGTCCATCGAGAGAATCAACTGGGACATCCATGCTGCCCAGAAAGATGGATATGAGCATTTTATGCTCAAGGAAATCTTTGAACAGCCCAAAGCCGTTCGTGATACGGTGGAAACCAGAATTAAAAACGGCAGAGTTGTGCTGGAAGAAGTGACTTTGACACCTGAGCAAATCAGGCAGTTTCAAAAAATTAATATCGTTGCCTGCGGTTCTGCCTATCATGTGGGCGTGGTGGCAAAGTATATTTTTGAACGGATTTTGCGGAAGCCTGTCGAGGTGGATGTGGCGTCCGAGTTTAAATACAGAGATCCCATCATCGACAGCAAGACGCTGACCGTTGTTATCAGCCAGTCGGGGGAAACGGCGGATACCAAGGAAGCCATGCTCGAAGCCAAAAGACACGGCTCCCATACGATTGCCATTGTGAATGTGGTGGGCAGTGCCATTGCCTGCGAAGCGGACGATGTTATCTATACACTGGCAGGCCCTGAAATTGCGGTGGCAACCACCAAGGCTTACAGTGCACAGTTGGCGGTTATCTATATGATGGCTGTCTGCTTCGGCGATATTCTGGGAACTATCAGTGAAACAGACTATCAGACCTATGTCACGGAGCTTCTGGCACTCCCTGACAAAATACAGTCGATTCTTGCACAGAGTGAAAGCTTGAAAAATATTGCGTCTAAAATGTTTGCCTGTAAAGATGCTTTCTTTATCGGCAGGAATATTGACTATGCCCTGTCTTTGGAAGGCTCTCTCAAACTCAAGGAGATCTCTTACATCCATTCCGAAGCCTATGCGGCAGGAGAACTTAAGCATGGGACGATTTCCCTGATAGAAGAGGGAACATTAGTGATTGCACTGGTTACCTATGGCAATCTGTTTGATAAGATTGCCAGCAATATTAAAGAAGTACAGACAAGGGGAGCTTATGTCCTCGGTATCGGCAGTGAGGAACATCCTGAATTGAGGAACATTACTCAAAGCTCGTTCCTGATCCCCAAAACCTGCAATATGATGCTGCCGTCACTGGCAGTGATTCCGATGCAGCTTTTGGCATACTACATGGCTAAATTTAAGGGCTGTGACATTGATACCCCCCGCAATCTTGCAAAATCTGTGACAGTGGAATGATCGGCACCGAGGAGGAAATAGAATGGGCATTAAAAATGAGTCGATATTGATCATGGATTTTGGCGGTCAGTACAGCCAGCTGATTGCCAGACGTGTCCGTGAATGCAATGTGTACTGTGAACTCAAGTCTTATAAAATGACTGCGGATGAAATTAAAAAGGCAGGTTATAAGGGCATTATCTTTACGGGAGGCCCTAACAGTACCTATGATGAAAATGCACCGAAATGCGATCCGAAAGTGTTTGAGCTGGGTATCCCTGTGTTGGGTATCTGCTACGGTGCACAGCTTATGGCACAAACGCTTGGCGGTAAGGTGAAAAGCAGTGATGTCAAGGAATACGGCAAGACGGAAATTGAAGTCAATCCGTCTTCGCTGCTCTTCCATGCGGCGAAACCTAACAATGTCTGTTGGATGAGTCATACCGATTTTATTGCAGAGGTGCCGCATGGCTTTAAAATTACCGCTATTTCGGCAGATTGTCCAGTGGTGGCAATGGAGGATATTAAAAGAAATCTCTATGCCATGCAGTTCCACCCCGAAGTGCAGCATACCAATGAGGGAATGCTCTATCTGAAAAATTTCCTCTACAACGCTTGCTGCTGTACCGCTGAATGGCAGATGAGTTCCTTTGTTACCGATACCATTCGTGATCTGAAAGACAAAATCGGTGATAAAAAAGTGCTGTGTGCCTTGTCGGGCGGCGTGGATTCGTCTGTTGCTGCCCTGCTCGTGCATAAGGCTGTCGGTAAACAACTTACCTGTATCTTTGTCGACCACGGCCTTTTGCGTAAGGACGAGGGTGATCAGGTGGAAAGTGTCTTTAAACAGCAGTTCGATATGAACTTGATTCGTGTGAATGCCAAAGACCGCTTCCTCTCTAAACTGGTAGGTGTCAGTGATCCTGAAAGAAAACGTAAAATCATTGGGGAAGAATTTATCCGTGTCTTTGAGGAGGAATCCCAAAAACTTGGTAAAATCGAATACCTCTGCCAGGGGACCATCTATCCTGATGTGGTGGAGAGCGGCGTGGGTGAGTCTGCCGTTATTAAAAGCCATCACAATGTCGGTGGTCTTCCGGAAGATGTCGGCTTTGAGGGAATTATCGAGCCGTTGCGTGACCTCTTTAAAGATGAGGTCAGACGGGCAGGTCTGGAACTGGGAATCCCTGAGTTCCTTGTCTGGCGGCAGCCTTTTCCGGGTCCTGGCTTGGCTATCAGGATTATGGGAGATATTACCGAAGAAAAGCTTGCACTTCTGAAAGATGCCGATGCTATTATGCGTGAGGAATTTGCGGCTAACGGTCTTGACCGCCAGGTGAATCAGTACTTCGCTGTCCTGACGGGTATCAAGAGCGTGGGGGTCATGGGGGACGGCAGAACCTACGACAATACCATCGCTCTTCGTGCCGTGACAACCAGTGACTTTATGACTGCCGACTGGGCAAGAGTTCCTTATGATGTGCTTGAAAAAATTTCAAACCGTATGATCAATGAGGTTCCAAATGTCAATCGAGTGGTTTATGATATTACCTCTAAGCCCCCTGCTACTATCGAATGGGAATGATAAAAAATGTCCCCCGGCAGATCCTCTCACCCTTTTTCGGGGCACCAAAACTATCTTAGAAAAAAGATAAAG
>ONUD01000088.1 GCA_900320925.1 uncultured Eubacteriales bacterium | reverse complement strand
TGTATCTCAAAATACAGAGACGATTTTTTTTGAAATTATGGAAATGTTAATAAAAAGTTAATATTTATTTAAGAAATATTTTTCGCATTTTTTACTTAATTCCCTTGCTACATTTTCAGAAACGTGCTATAATGATTTTGTTAAGAAACATATCGGAGGTGCAAAATATGTCAAAAGGTGAAAACAGACTGAAAATTCTTTATGTGATTGACATTCTGAAAGAAAACAGCCGGGAAAAAGGGATACATGCAAGCAACCATTATATCAGTGCCAGCCGTTTGGCACAGAAACTTCGTGAAAAGTATGATTTGAAAGCTGACAGAAAATCCATCTACAGCTATATTGATAGTCTGAAAGAATACGGCTATAACATCCAAAAAAGCAAGAGAGGCTATTACCTGCTGGATGCTGCCGACAACTGCCCCCGCTCAGCGGACTTTGAAACAGCTGAATTAAAGCTGATTGCGGACGCCCTGAGCCTTTCACGCTTCTGCCCTGTTAAAAAAACAAAGCAGATCATCCAAAAATTGGAACAGCTCCTGCCTGAAAAAGGTCTGTCCCTGCAAAATCGGGAAATCTTCCTGGAAAAGGTCATCAAAAGTGATAATCTTTCCGTCATCTATAATATCGACAGCATCTTTGAAGCCATCAATGAAGATCAACAGATTGCTTTCCATTACCAGAATGTCAGGGTGGACAAGCAGCATTTTGTAACAGAACTGCGTATGGAAAACGGGATCCCTAAAAATTACCTGCAAAGCCCTTATGCACTCCTTTGGAAGAATGAATGCTACTATCTGCTGTGCTACGACAGCTATACAGAGGGACTGCGTACATTCCGTGTGGACAGGATGGTGGATGTCATCGTGCAGAACGGAAAAGATAATGATATTCCGGCGATTCCCCGTGACGGACATCACTACTTTCAAAATGTGGATATTGCCGAATATGTCAATACCGCTTTCGGGATGTTCGGCGGAGAAAAGAAAAATGTCTCGCTGCGGGTCAAAAAGGAGCTTGCCAAGGTCATTGCCGACTGCTTCGGCAAAACTATCAGCATTTCCGAAGATGAACTCAGTGAAGATTACTTTGTCTGTTCCGTCAACATCCAACAAAGTAATCTGTTTTTCTCATGGCTGAGCGGTTTTGGCACCGATATCCAGATTCTCTTCCCCCATGATGTCCGTGAGCAGTATCTTTATTACCTCAAGACCATCCTCTCCGGCTATGACCAATAACCCGCTCAAAAAAAGACTTTCTGAACCCATCAGAAAGTCTTTTTTTTAGTTGCCGCTGCCGGTAAAAATATCTTCTTCATCCAACATGGTGAAAAGCAGACCAATATAATGCTCCTGATAGCGGATAAAGGTTCGCTCACGAATCATTGCCAGTATTGCCGACTGTGATGCCCATTTTACCGCCTGCACTTCTTCCTCCTGCAAAGACAGTTCCTCTTCCTTGACATTGCACCTCACCAAATACACGTCATCAAAGCCATCTCCAAAATTCATCGTAAAGGCAGGACGCATTTGTGACATATCAATATGCAGTCCCAGTTCCTCAGCAAGCTCCCTTTCTGCTCCTGCGGCACTGCTTTCTCCTGCACTGACCTGACCGCCTGCGGTGATGTCCCACAGGTTCGGAAATACTTTTTTGGAAGATTGCCGCTGCTGGATCAACATCTCATTCTTGTCATTGAACACACAGATATGCACCACAACACGATACTTACCCTCTGGCAGTGTGGTACCCCTGACGGCGGTTTCATGCAGGGGCAGTCTGTCCCTGTCATATAAGTCCATGATCTCCATTGTCAGCCCTCTATCTTATTGGCAATTTCGCCCTGTTTTTTATAAATGCTCTTCTTCGGCACCGTTCCACGCACCATCGACAACGGATACACGGTGGTATTCCTGCCAATGACCGTTCCCGGATTCAGCACCGAGTTGCACCCCACCTCTACATGGTCGCCTACAATGGCACCAAATTTTTTCAGTTCCGTGTCAATTCTTCCCTCCGGCACGGGAATGGTCACCATACTCTTGTCGGATTTCAGGTTGGACGTAATAGCTCCTGCTCCCAGATGGGCTTTATATCCTAAAATCGAGTCCCCGATATAGTTGTAGTGCGGCACTTGTGCTTCGTTGAAGATGATACAGTTTTTCAGCTCCGTGGAATTGCCCACCACACAGCCCTTTCCTACAATCGCACTGCCTCTGATAAAGGCACAATGCCGTACCTCTGCATTGGCTCCGATAATGACAGGCCCGTGGATATAGGCAGTCGGTGCTACTCTGGCACTTTTCGCAATCCAGATGTCCTCCCCTGTTTTTTCATATTCCTCTTCCGAAAGAGTTTCACCAAGCTGTCTGATGAACGCTGCTATTTTCGGCAGTGCCTCCCACGGATAACTCAAGCCTTCAAAAATACCTGCTGCTATTGTCTGCGACAGGTCAAGCACGTTTTCAATTCTCAGATCTTCATTCATTTTCCTTCCCCCTTTGATAAAATCCCCACATATCATCCCTGAATTTTCCTGCAAGGAACACGATTGTCTTATCTCCCGCCGTGACCTTGTAGGAAGAAAAGCTGTATGGCACCTTGTCCCTCGGGTCAAGCACGATATCGCACTCCCCTAATGACTGCCACTGGTTCTGGAACACGTCCACACCTTGTATGCAGAATTTTCTGCCGTTGGAACGTCCCAAAAATGTATACTTCTTCAACTGTTCCTCATTCCATTCCCCGTAATTTGAGATAGCTGATAATCAGTTCTGCACATTTTTCCGTGCCAAGCTTGCCGCTGTCAATGCAGAGGTCATAGTTTTCGGGATCGCCCCATATTTTGTCGGAATAGTAGTGATAGTAGTTTTCCCTTGCCTTGTCTGCCCTGCGAATCACACTCTCTGCCTTGCTTTCGGAAAGACCATGCTTTTTCACGACACGCTGTACTCTCTTTTCCATCTCCGCATAGAGGAACAGTCTGACACAGTCGTTCCTGTCCGCCAGAACATAATCCGCACATCTTCCCACAATCACACACGGCTCTACTGATACCTGACGAATAATATCATGCTGGAGCAAAAACAGCTTATCATTCATCGGCAGCGGCGGTATAATACCATAATCCCCCATGGATGCCGCTGCCCCGATGGAAAGGGCATACAAAAGACTATTGCCTGCCTTTTCATCGTACTTGTCAAAAATTTCAGGGCTGACACCGCTCTCTTTTGCCGCAAGTGTAATCAGTTCCTTGTCATAGAACCCGATATGCAGCTTTTCGGCAAGCCGTCTGCCAATTTCTTTTCCGCCGCTTCCGTACTGTCTTGCAATCGTGATGACCATACCTCGCACCTCCGTTTATGAAAATCGTTTCCTTTTTACTTCATGCTCCTGTTTGGCAGCCAGTTTTTTGTGATAATTCCGTATCATCCGCATTTCATCTGCCGTCAGCTCTCTCCATTTGCCCGGCTGGAGCATTCCCAGCTTCAGCGGACCGATGGCAGTCCTTTTCAGTCTTGCCACTTCCAGCCCCACTGCTTCACACATTTTTCTGATTTGACGGTTCCTGCCCTCCTCCAGAACAATTTCCAGCACCGTTCTGTCCTGTTCACTCTTAATGACATGAATCGCCGCCGGCATGGACTTTCTGCCATCCACAATGACACCGGTGGTCAGTGCCGTTAACTGCTCTTCCGTGATTCTTGGCCGCACTGTCACACGATAGGTCTTGGCAAAATGCGTGGACGGGTGGCTGATCATATTGGCAAAATCCCCGTCATTCGTCATCAGCAAAAGTCCTTCGGATTCCCTGTCGAGTCTGCCTACATAAAATAACCTTGCGGGGATATCCTCAACCAATTCCGTCACGCATTTTCTTCCGCCCTCGTCATT
>ONUD01000204.1 GCA_900320925.1 uncultured Eubacteriales bacterium | reverse complement strand
GGAACGCTTATACTGTACGGCATATTTGTAAGGAGCTTTGCCGCCTGTGGCAGAAGCGTTGACTGTTACAGCCTGACCGAGTGTCACTGTATCAGCGGAGAGGGTGGAGGTATTGGTCAGCAGGGCGTCCGTCACGGCAATCTCAAAGACCTGTTCGGCAACATTGCCTTTTTTGTCCTTGACTTTCACGCAAATCTGGTAAGTCGTTTTCTTGAGCGGTGTGACGGTCACGGTATTGTTAGTGCCGTAGGCTTGTGCGGTCGTCCACTTGGTATCATTGGCTTTCTTGTAGTACACGGCATAGGTATAGGGAGCTGTGCCGCCTGTAGCAGAAGCCGTTACCGTTACATTCTGACCGAGCGGAACAGTGGTCTTATCCACTTCGGAGGTATTGACGAGCAGAGGAGGATTGACCGTTACGGCAAAAACTTTTTCTGCCGTGTTTTCCAGTTCATCTTTGGCGGTGACACGAATCTCATAAGGAGCCGTTTTGGCGGGTCGGATGGTCACTGTATCATTGGTGCTGTAATTCTGTACGGTTGTCCATTTGGTATCGGTCGCTTTCTTGTACTGCACGGCATATTCATAGGTACCAAGACCGCCCTGTGCATCGGCATAGACGGTGACGGTATCACCGAGGTTGATTGTGGAAGCGGAAAGCTCGGACACATTTTCCAGTGCATCAATGGGTTTGGTATCGGTGTAGGTTGTACCATTGTACTCTGCTGTGGCGATATAAGAAGCTTCGTTGATATCCAGTGTCACTGTGGCAGGAATATTCACGGTATCGCCGCACTCGCACGTCATGACCAATTCAGCGGTATCACCGTTCCAAAGCCATGAAGCGTCACTGTAGTTATGGTAGTGGATTTCGGGTAATTCCGCAACCAGTACAGTCTGTCCTGTGACATCGGGGCTGTTGGCAAAAATGCCGTACAAATTTCTTTCCCTGATTCTCAGACCATAAAGACTGGTGTTTTCGGTGTTGGTATAGACCAGTTCGGTTTCATTGGTTTTGGGATCAAAGGAATAGATGGCACCGGGGGTATTGTAGTAAAGCTTGCCGTTATACATCTCCAGACTGGAATACGCACCGCCGTAGTAGTAACCGCCGCCGGCATACCATGTGGCATTGATATTGTAAACCGGTGTTTCGGTATCGGTCACATAATTATAAGACACGATTTGTTTGGTGCCGCGGTTGACGGCATACATAGTGGTGGTATCGGCATCAAGCTTGCACATCTTAGAATAATAATTCGTATACAATGCCTGGTCATAGGTGGTATCATCGGAGGGGTAGTAGGAATCATAGTAAGCATCGACTCCATAAGAACTGTAGATGATTTGCCAACGTTTGTCGTCACTCGTCAGGAAATTGTTATGTAATACCTGTCCGGGTCTGTCCTGAGGGGGGTCGTCCCATGTTACATCGACATTGTAGTAAGTATCATTCAGCTTGATTTTCAGCCATTCATGTTTGAGGTCGTCACAGTCAATGATTTCACTGTAAATACCGAGCTGACCGAGAAGATAGGCATAGATACGGGTGTAGTTTTCGCATACACCGTACTTGTCAATCATGAAAGTATAGTTGGAATTGTAGTAGTTCACATCATCGTAGTAAGCGTCCAGTGCAATTTCATCATGCAGGGTCACGGCTTTGGAGAAGTCATCACGGCAGGCGGACAGTTCTTCATCTACTTGGTCGAGATAGAAGTCTGCTTCACGGTAGAAAGCATCCATTTTTTCAGCGGCTTCTTCTGCATCCATGTTATACTGAGGAACGATTCGGTAGATATAGGTACTGTCGTTTGAGGTGAAAGTTGAGTAGCCCCATGCCCTGTCTACATAGAACAGTTCGGGATACTTGGCAAGCACGGCACTGTAAAGACTGCCAAAATCACTGACAAGGACATTGTATCTGCGTATTGTCGTAATCACACTGGAGTGGTTGAACAGCCCATCAGCAATGGCTTCCACAGCCGCATCACCATATTTTGCTACCACATACATATCTTTTTCGATGTACTCGGCTTGGGAGCGTTCAGCGGCAAGCGTCTGGAGCGGCAGTAAAGATGACATCGTCAGGACTGCCAGAGCAGAAGCGAGGATACGTTGGAACCTGCTTTTCATGAAGAAAGACCTCCTTTGGTTTTTTGAAATACCTTACCAATATTATACAACTTTTCTTGACGATTGCAAGATTTTTTAGTGATTTAGTGCATGAAAATATATCTCCGATTTCTTTATCATCGGGCAAACAGAATCCCCCGATGTGCCGCAATCTACGGTGCATCGGGGGTAAGTTTAATTTTCAGAAAGATTGACCTTGACAATGCTGGTTACCAGCATGAATAGTCAATATGAAAATGAAGTGAGGCAGGCGGATTATGATACATCGGGGTTATTTTGCATAAAAGTACTTGTCATGCCGTCAGACTTTATGCTATAATAATGAAAATATTTCCGCTCAGGAGGTTCTTTATATGACAATTACAAATGATATTCGCTATGTCGGTGTCAATGACCATAAGATTGACCTGTTTGAGGGTCAGTATGTGGTGCCGAATGGTATGGCATACAACTCTTATGTCATTATGGACAAGAAAGTTGCCGTAATGGACACCGTTGACCGTCACTTCAAGCATGAATGGCTTAACAATCTGGAAGATGCCCTTGAGGGCAGAAAGCCTGACTATCTCGTGGTACAGCACATGGAGCCTGACCACAGTGCCAATATCCTGAACTTTATGGACAATTACCCCGATGCCACCATCGTGTCCAGTGCCAAGGCATTTGCCATGATGAACAACTTCTTCGGGACACAGTTCGAGGACAGAAGAATCGTTGTCAAAGAGGGCGATACACTGGAACTCGGAGAGCATACTCTTTCCTTTGTGGGAGCACCCATGGTGCATTGGCCTGAGGTTCTCATGACCTACGACAGTAAGGATCAAGTACTGTTTTCGGCAGACGCTTTCGGGAAGTTCGGTGCATTGGACGTGGAAGAGGACTGGGCTTGCGAGGCAAGAAGATACTATATCGGCATTGTCGGAAAATACGGCGTACAGGTGCAGGCTGTCTTGAAAAAGACTGCCAATCTTGCGATACAGACCATCTGCCCCCTGCATGGCCCCGTGCTGAGTGAGAACCTCGGCTACTATCTTGACCTGTATAACACGTGGTCAAGCTATGGTGTGGAGAGTGACGGCATTATGATTGCCTACACCTCTGTCTACGGCAATACCAAAAAAGCCGTGGAACTCTTAGCCGAAAAACTGCGTATGAAAGGCTGTCCGAAAGTCGCTGTCAATGACCTTGCCCGTGAGGATATGGCGGAGTGTGTGGAAGATGCCTTCCGCTACGGCAGAATCGTACTTGCCACCACTACCTACAATGCCGATATTTTCCCGTTCATGCGTGAATTTATCAACCACCTCACGGAACGCAACTTCCAGAATAAAACCGTTGCTTTCATCGAAAACGGCTCATGGGCACCGATGGCTGCCAAGACCATGAAAAAAATGCTGGAGGGCTGTAAAAACCTGACCTACACCGATACCACTGTCAGAATCTTGTCCGCCCTCAGCAGTGAAAGCAAAGAACAGCTTGAAAAATTAGCGGACGAACTCTGTCAGGACTATCTGGCACAAAATGATGCCACTGCCAATAAAAACGATATGTCCGCCCTGTTCAATATCGGTTACGGCTTGTACGTTGTAACCTCCAACGACGGCAAAAAAGACAACGGTCTGATTGTCAACACCGTCAGCCAAGTGACAAGCTCCCCTAACCGCATTGCCGTCTGTATCAACAAGCAAAACTATTCCCATCATGTCATTCAGCAGACAGGTATCATGAATGTCAACTGCCTTTCCGTGGAAGCACCGTTCAAGGTGTTTGAGAACTTCGGCTTCCAGAGCGGCAGGAATGCGGATAAATTTGCAGGCTGGGAACCGCTCCGCTCTGATAACGGACTGGTGTTCCTGCCAAAGTACATCAATTCTTTCATGTCGCTGAAAGTGGAACAGTACATCGACATGGATACCCACGGTATGTTTATATGCAGTATTACCGAAGCAAGAGTGCTTTCCGACAAGGAAACCATGACCTATACCTACTACCAGAACAATGTCAAGCCCAAACCTCAGACCGATGGCAAAAAAGGCTGGGTCTGCAAAATTTGCGGCTATGTCTACGAGGGCGAGGATTTGCCCGAGGACTTCATCTGCCCGCTGTGCAAGCACGGTGCGGCTGACTTTGAACCCATACAGTAACCAAAAACCAAGGACTGCCCGTTATGAGCAGTCCTTATTTTTCC
>ONUD01000146.1 GCA_900320925.1 uncultured Eubacteriales bacterium | reverse complement strand
TTGCCGCATTTGACGTTGTGGGTATCAAATTTTCTGGACATGGGTGTTCTGTCCACGTCCCGGAGCATGGTCATCATCAGTGCCATTCTCGCATACATGCCATAAACCGTCTGCACAAAATACTTGGCTCTGGGGTCATAGTCCACATCCTCTGTAATCTCGTCCACTCTGGGCAGCGGATGGAGAATCTTCAAGTCACGCTTGGCACCAAGCAGCTTCTCCCTGTCCAGTACAAAGACACCTTTCTGCCTTTCATACTCCTGTTCACTGGCAAACCGCTCTCTTTGGATCCTCGTCATATAAAGCACATCCAACTGAGGAATGGCCTCTTTCAGACTCGGAATTTCCGTATAACGGCAGCCCGAGGCATTGAGGATATCCTTGATATACTGCGGCACCGTCAGTTCCGGCGTGGAGATGAGTACAAAACGGTTATTGGGAAAATGAGCCATGGTTTTGATAAGGGAATGAACGGTTCTGCCGTTTTTGAGGTCACCGCAAAGACCGATGCACATTCCATCCAGAGTCCCCTTTTCGTTATACAGGGTGACCACATCGGTCAAGGTCTGTGTCGGATGGAGGTGTCCCCCGTCCCCTGCATTGATGACAGGAGCGGCAGAATACATAGATGCCGCCTTGGCTGCCCCCTCCAGCGGATGACGGATGGCAATGATATCCGTATAGCCGCCGACCACGGTGATGGTATCTTTCAGGCTCTCGCCCTTGGACACGGAAGAATTTTGAGGATTATCAAACCCTATCACCGTTCCTCCCAAACGGAGCATCGCCGTCTTGAAAGACATTTGCGTTCTGGTTGACGGCTCATAAAACAGGGTTGCCAATATTTTACCCCTGCACGCATCCGCATATTCCTGCGGAGCCGCCATGATTTGGTTGGCAAGCCGGATAATCTCCATCAGTTCACCTGTGGAAACATCTTCAAGATCAATCAAGTGTTTTTGCTGCATAGCTTCTCCGTCCTTTCCTTTTTACGCAAAGAAAGCCTGTCGCTGAAAACGGCAGGCTTTTTCTGTCATATCATCTGTTGTTGAAGATCGACATGATGTCAACAAACGAATCATCGGGATCACTGCTTCTGGGAGCAGGCTGCTGGGGCTGTACAGGACGTGCCGGAGGAACGCTGGTATTGGCGTTCGGGTACACAGGAGCAACGGGAGCTGCTTCCTGGGGCTGTACAGGACGTGTATACTGCGGCTGGGGCTGATAAGGATTATAGGGCAGCTGCTGCACCTGGGGCTGCTGGGGCTTGGGTCTGTCCTGTGCTCCCCTCATCACACCGCCGAAGCGTGTCTCAGGTCTTTGCATGGAGCCATACTGGAAAGAGGGCTTGCTGTCCTTTTTCTGGTTCACGAGAGTATAGTGGTCAGTCGTCGGGAAGCCGGTTGCAATGACGATGACACTGATGGTATCATCCATTTCCTCATCGAGTGCCGCACCCCAGATGATAATGGCATTTTCATCTGCCTGTTCGGAGATCATGGTAGACGCTTCCTGAATTTCATCCAGACCGATGTCAGGAGAAGCCTTGATATTGACAATCAGACCCTTGGCACCGTGGATAGAGGTACCGAGCAAGGGACTGGAGATGGCATTCTGAGCAGCGATTTTGGCTTTTTCCTTACCGGAAGCCACGCCGACGCCCATCAAAGCATAGCCTGCATCCTTCATAACGGAGGTCACGTCTGCAAAGTCAAGGTTCACCAGTCCCGGAATAATAATCAGGTCGGTAATGCTCTGCACGCCCTGACGGAGTACGTCATCTGCCGCAAAGAATGCATTTTGCAGTGTAATTTTTTCTTCGCTGATATGTTTCAGTCTTTCGTTGGGGATCACGATCAAAGAATCCACATTGGATTTCAGACGCTGGATACCCTGTTCAGCCTGTTCCATTCTTCTTTTGCCCTCAAAGAGGAAGGGTGTTGTGACGATACCGACAGTCAGGATTCCCATTTCCTTGGCAATTTCCGCCACGATAGGAGCTGCTCCTGTTCCTGTACCGCCGCCCATGCCGGCAGTGATGAATACCATATCGGTACCCTGCAAGAGTTCACTGATTTGTCCTCTGCTTTCTTCGGCGGCCTTTTCGCCCACTTCGGGTTTGGAGCCTGCCCCCTTACCGTGGGTGATTTTTTCACCGATCTGGATCTTTTGTGTTGCTTTGGAGCGGAGAAGAGCCTGCTGGTCGGTATTGATGGAGATGAACTCCACACCCGAAACATACTCTACCATTCTGTCTACAGCGTTGCCGCCGCCGCCGCCCACTCCGACGACCTTGATATGTACAATGGTGTCCATTTCATTTTCAAATTCGTAAGGCATTGTTGTTCTCCCTTCAAAATTAACTTCATGCACGAAGCTCTGACAACTCCGACATTCCTGATAAAAATATACCCACTAATAATGTACCACTTTTGCAGTTTTTTTTCAATAGACTAAATTGATTTTTACAGATATTTAACATTCTACAGATATATCCGGGCATTTTCAGACATTTTTTTGGTCATTCTGCTAACTCATCGGTATCATCGTCCTCTTCTTCCTCACTGTATTCCTCTTCCTCACTGTTTTCTTCCTCATAATATTCCGACTCTTCCTCTTCGGAAAATTCAGACTCTTCATACATTTCTTCGGAAGGTTCTTCCTCTTCTTCCGTATATTCCTCCTCGGAAGGTTCTTCCTCTTCTTCCAGATATTCTTCCTCTTCGTAAGATTCCTCCTCATACTCTTCTTGGGTGCTTTCCGCTTCGGAGACTTCGGAAGATTCCTGCACGGAGCTTGGCTGAGAGGATTCCTCTTTAGAGGGTTCGGCAGAAGAAACCGCCTTGCTGCTCTGTTCAGGCACCTTGGATTTCAGATAAGAACCGGCTCCCGCTTCTCCGGCCAGTGATACATTCAGACTGCCGACATCCTGCTCAGAGACATCCGTTGCCATGACGGAAGCAATGGTTTTGAACTTATATTCGAGATTTTCAGGAGAGCCTATCAAAATCTGAAACCCATTGGTACGGGTCAGGATGATGTTGGTCGGCGAGGTCACGTCGATCACCTCAATGGAACCCACCTTATATTTTTCCGCCATTTTCATAATCTCGCTGATATATTTTTCAAGGTTCTCATTCTGGTACTCTGCATACGCACACAGTTTTTCGCTTTTCAGCTTCACACCGAGAATACTCGGCACCTGATATTTTTTTTCGTTATTGATTTCAATAATCTTTCTTTTCTGGCTGAGGACATAATATTTTCCCTTATGTTCCACGATGGAAGTCGGTTTTGCTTCCTTGACTTTGATGACAATCTTGTTAAAGAGCTGTTTATAAATTTCCACGCTGTCAATATAGGGATATTTTGCTATAATTTTTTCTGCCCCCTGTGAGGTATCACAAAGCAGGAAATTCGCATTCGGGTCGATCATGCTCGAAGCAATGATTTCCGCATGGGCGTAGCGTGTTTCCCCCTCCACGACGATGGTATCGATCTTGAAAAAGACCGTCAGTGACAGCAAGGCACACAGGGACAATGACAAAATGATTGTCACGGCATAAAATGCCATTTTTCTGCGGCGGCGTTTTTTGGGGCTGTCAGGTTCTCTGGCAGGGGGAATGGGTTCTTCCTCCTCGTCCTCCCGATAGACTCCGTCAGGCGGAAGCAGAATTTCTTCCGCCGCCTGTTCGGAATATTCTTGATACAGGTTCTCCTCCTCCAAGCGGAGCTTGTTGTTGCGTCTGGCAGCTCTTTTGGAGGGGCGTTTTTCACTCATCCGTCATTCCTCCCCTGCTGATGTTCTGCCATCACTTCCTGAATGATGGCATAGATCCTCTCGGATGCATTGCAAATTGCCATTTTTTTGGCATTGCGGGCATACTCTTCCAATTTTGCTCTGTCACCTGCCAGTGAGTCAATGGCATCCGTCAGTTTTTCGGGAGTCAGGTCTTTTTCTTCTATCATCAGTGCCGCACGGTTGCGAACCAGTGCCATGGCATTGTGATACTGATGGTTCTCCGCCACATTCGGTGACGGAATCAGGATAGAGGGCTTGCCCTGCACCTGTATCTCGCTCAGCGTCATGGCTCCCGCCCGGGCTACCACAACATCCGCCGCCGCCAGACAGACGGGCATATCATGGATATATTCCCGAATGTCAAGATTGTCCGCCTTTTGCAGGTCAGCCCCCTTTTCCCTGAGCAGGTCAGGGAACCATTTGCCGTACTGCCCGTAAGCATGGATATGCTGGTACCTGCCGTCAGCGGCACTCCTTGCAATGACATCAGCCAGTGCCTTGTTGATATTATCCGCTCCCAGACTGCCGCCGAAAGACAAAATAACCGGACGGCTGTCCAATCCAAGCTGTTTTCTGGCAGATACCTTATTCTGTCGGAGGATCTCTCCCCGCACAGGGTTGCCCGTATCGACAAAACGGCAGTGACCCTTAAAGTGTTCCCTTGCGGCAGGCATGGCAAGCATCACTCTTGCCGCCTTGCCCGCCAGCATTTTATTGGTAATGCCCGGATAGGCATTCTGTTCATGGATCAGTATCGGAATTCCCAGCTTGGCACCCGCCTTGAGAACCGGACCGCTGACATAGCCTCCCGTTCCGATACAGACATCCGGCTTAAAAGCCGCAATCAGTTTTTCCGCCTCTTTCGCAGCCGAAACGGCCTTATGAATCGTCACGATATTTTCTTTCATTGCTTTAAAAGAAATCTTTCTTCGGAAGCCCTGCACGCTGACACTTTTGAAAGCAAAGCCTGCCTGCGGCACGAGCCGTTCCTCCATGCCACCCTTGTTGCCGATGTAGAGAATTTCTGCATCGGGCTGTTGTTCTCTGACATATCCTGCAATGGCGAGAGCAGGGTTAATATGTCCTGCTGTTCCGCCGCCTGCCAGTATCAATCTCATATCTTCGACCACCCTTTTGTAGATTATGCCTTTTCAAGCGTAGCGGTACGGGAAATCGACAGCACGATCCCCATCTGTACCAACAGCATGATCAATGAGGTACCCCCATAGCTGAAAAACGGCAAACTGATACCTGTATTCGGCATCCAGTCGGTAATGACCAGCAGATTCAGTACCACCTGCAAGCCGACCTGTGCTGAAAGACCGACCCCCAGCAGTCTTCCGAACTTATCTTTGGACTGTAGGGAAATCATAATCCCCCTCCATACCAGCAGGCCGAACAGAATCAATATCACCAGTACACCGATAAACCCTAACTCTTCACAAACCACTGCAAATACAAAGTCATTCTGCACTTCGGGAATATACAGATATTTTTGTCGGGACATTCCCAGCCCCAGTCCCCAGAAGCCGCCCGAACCGATGGCATACAGGGAGTTTCTTGTCTGATACGTCGTCTGCCACATCTCATCCGTAGTATAGATCAATGCCTGTCCCCAACCGTGCAGACGGCTCATGGCATAACCGAGCTTGCCCGTCACGGCGAGGAACATCACCAATAATCCGATAGCGGCAAACACCAAAATGAACCACCGCCACTTCACTCCGCCGATAAACATCATCAGCAACACCAATACCAGAATAATGGCAACACCCGAATAATGCGGCTCCATGAGTGTCAGACCTCCCACAACGGCAAACAGAATCAGTGCATACAGCACCCCGTAGCGAAAGGTTCCCATTTGACGGAAATGTCTGGAACCCCAGTCTGCCATGGCAAGGATCACTGCAAACTTCACAAGCTCTGAGGGCTGGAAGCCGATACTCCCGATATAGATCCACCGCTTGACATCACTCTGGGACGGAATCACCAGCACCGCAATCAACAGCAGCACTGACAACACTAAAACCGGATATGTCAGTTTATGCCAGTGGTGGTAATCAAAATAGGAAACACCAACCATCAGTCCCAGACCCACGATGGCAAACAGACTTTGTTTTTTAAGATAAAAAAAGCTGTCATCTGCATAGGCCAATCCTGACGGATAGCTTGCCGAAAACATCATCAGCAGACCGATAATGACCAGCAGCAGCAAGAAACATAAAAACAGCATATCCAGTCCCAAACGTTTTGAAAACACTTTAAAACGCCTTTTGACTCTTTTGGGCATCGGGTATTCTGCCGTACCGTCCCTTGCCGCACGGGGCGGAAGCCTGCCGGACGAAGAGGAGGATTGCGTTTTCAATTCCAAAAGCTCCTTTCCTAAACAAGACCCTTGTATTTCATCACCATCAGCAGTGACAAGGCACCGCCGATTGCCGTTAATGCACTGAACACCACCACGATCTTCACTTCCGACCAGCCGCATTTTTCAAAATGGTGATGGATAGGACTCATCTTGAACAGACGTTTGCCATGTGTCAGCTTGAAGTAGCCCACCTGGAGGATGACCGAAAACATCTCCATGATGTAAACCAGTCCCACGAGAATCAGCATGACGGGCATATCCAGTGCAAAGGCGATGGCACACATAAAGCCGCCCAGATACAGCGAACCTGTATCGCCCATGAACACCTTGGCGGGGTGGAAGTTCCACACCAAAAAGCCCAGACAGCCTCCTGCCAGTGCCGCTGCCATGATGGAAGCTCCCATTCTGTCGAGGAACGGTGCCATCATCATGAAAAACACTGCCCCGAAAAACGTCACCGAACCGTTCAGACCGTCAATGCCGTCGGTCAGGTTCACGGCATTCACAATGCCGACAATGAAGATGGCTGACAGCGGATAATAAAACAGTCCGATATCCACCATGCCCACAAACGGGATAAACGTTTCGGTATTATCCTTGAACAGGTACATCGTGGCAAGGTAGGCAATTGCTACCAGAAATTGCAGCACCAGTTTCTGCACAGCGGTCAGTCCAAGGTTGCGTTTTTTAATGGCTTTGATGTAGTCATCAATAAAGCCGATCCCGCCGAATGCCAGTGCCATTGCCATGCCTGCATAGACCTTGGCACACAGCAGCATGGTTTCAGGAGCATTGCCCGTCCCGTTGTACAGCAGTACGCACGGCAGTCCTACGGCAATGCTCGACAGGATGAACATAAAACCGCCCATGATGGGTGTTCCCTGTTTACTCTGGTGCCAGTCGGGACCCTCTTCACGGATGGTCTGCTGGAAATGCACCTTCTTCAAAAACGGCACCAGCCACAATCCGAACAGGGCTGCCACGCCGAAAGAACCGACTGCGGCAATGATCGTCCACATTTTTGTCATCACTGAAATATCCACCTTTCCCTGCTGCTTTACATAATCGCATTATCCTGGTTGAACGTCAGTGTCACGACTGACCAGGCTTCTACGCTGCTTCCCACCTTTACGTCCTGTTTTTTGACATAAGAGCCGACATCCTCCGATGTGGTACCCTCGATGCAGATATTCAGGTTGTATTCTGTCGCCAGTGCATTCGCCTCTGCCAAAGAGAGATTGGTAAAATCAGGCACATTCACTTCCCCATGCTTGAGATCCTTTTCCGTATAGAGTACCACTACACCCTCTTTGGGGATGGTAGTGTAAGCGGACGGATTCTGTGCCACAACGGTCTTGCCCTCGCCGACCACTTCCGCATTCAGGGAAGCATTTTTAATCTGCATGACGGCATCTTCCACTTTCATGTCCACATACGCACCCGTGACCGTATCCAATTCTTTCAGTTCGGCATCCGTATACATTTTCTCAACGCCGAGATACGGCAGCACTTCACTCATGATGTTCCGGAAGCACGGTGCCGCCACGGTGGTACCGTAATAGTTAATTTTTTTGTCGGGGGTATCGAAGTAGCAAATCAGTGCCACTTCGGGATCATCCGCAGGGGCAATGCCGCAGTAAGAGGCAATATAGTCATCACTGAGATTGCCGTCCTCGTCAACGGTTTTTTCGGAAGTACCCGTTTTGCCGCCGATACGGTAGCCTGCTACATAGCCGTTTTTACCGCCCCCGGATGTCGCATTGGTCTGGAGCATTTTGCAGACCTGGCGGGAAACGGATTCGGAAATTGCCTGGTGCCTGACGGTCGGCTCGGCAGACTGCACCACATTGCCCGCCGTATCGGAAATCTGCGACACCACATATGGTTTCATCAGCTTGCCGCCGTTGGCAATCGCACCGCAGGCTGTCAGCATTTGGATCGGTGTGATCTTGAAGTTCTGACCGAAAGAGCCAACGGCGAGATCCGTCAGATCCATCCCGTGGATCACATTGCCGACCTGCGTATGGAAGAAAATGTCATCACTTTCTCCCGGCAGGTCAATACCTGTTTTCTCCGACATTCCGAAAGCCACGTAATATTCATAGTATTTTTCCCGTCCGAGCATGAACCCCATCTGCATAAAGGCAGGGTTGCAGGAATTACAGAGAGCCTGCTCCAGCGTTTCGGTTCCATGCCCTGAGCTTTGCCAGCAGTCGATGGACGGCGAGCCTTCAAAGGGAGCATACGAACCGTCACACTCAAAACGGGTATCGGACTTGATCATTCCCTCCGACAGCACTGCCGAAGCCATGCACATCTTGAACACGGAGCCGGGGATATACGTATCACTCACGCCCTTGTTTCTCCAGAGCCGCTGCTGTGCCTTGGCCGTTGCCTTATCCTGCTGGTCTTCGGGAAGTGCCTCGATTTTTTTAACCGTCTTGGCATCCAGCTTGAACGGCTCGTTGGGATTAAAAGATTCCTCACACGCAAATCCCAGTATGGCACCCGTTTTGACATTCATCATGATGGCACAGCCCCGATTGGCCACATTGAACTCTTTCAGCGTTTCACGCACGTACTTTTCCATCACGCTCTGGATATTTTCATCAATGGTCAGTGTCAGATGATAGCCATCTATGGCATCAATTTTCTGCTCATACGGAAACGGCATTTCTCCTCCGACAGCATTTCTTGCCACCACCAGCCGTCCCGACTGTCCCTTGAGGTATGAATCGTATTCATATTCCACGCCTGCCAGTCCCTGGTCATCCATTCCCACGAATCCGATGACATCCGCCGCAAAGTTATCATGCGTATAGTACCGCTTATAATTCTCGATGAGCTTGAGAACATAAGGAACCCGTTTATCCTCATGATCTCTCAGATTCTTCATAAACTCCTGTACCTGATCCTTGACATCAGCCGATACTTTTCTTTTGATGACCTCATAAAAATTATTTTCCTTGGTCTGCTGGTACACTTCTTCCTTGTCCATATCCAGTATCCTGGCAAGCCCCTCTGCTATCAGCAAACGATGCTCCTCTTCTTCCAGTCTGGCAGGCTCGATCACGATATCCCATACCGTCACACTCTGGGCAAGGAGATTGCCGTTGGCATCATAGATACTGCCTCTTTTCGCCGAGAGCGTTGTATCGTTCAACTGCTGTTCGACCGCCTTTGTTTGCAGTTCCTCCGCCTTGAAGGTCTGGAGGTACAGGATTCTTCCTGCCACCACCCCGAAGCCGGCGACCAGGATCAGTATCAGCAGGATCTTGACCCGCAAATTCATTGTTTCGGCTGCACCTTTTTTCGCCATGATCCTCCCTCTTTCTTTCCTTACGGTAAAAACGGACTGTATACAAAAACCGTTTTCTTTGTTACAGCCCGCTTATTCACATACATATTGCTGTCATCGGACGATTATGAACCGCCGAAAAGCTTTGACAGGGAATCCAGCACCGTATTGCTGCCGTCATCCCGTATCACCTCTCCCACATCTCCGTCAGACAGGGAAATAAACTTTTTCTGTGCCGTTTTCACCTTTGCCATTCCGAGTTTGCCTTCCGCATAGCTTTGGATACGGCTCGGTGTCAGCTGGTTGTCGATTCTTGCCTGAAATTCCGCCTGAAGCGTTCCCTGGTGGACGATTTCGGACTCTGCCGTGGTAATTTCCTGCCGCAGTTCATTCAGCACGACATTATTGCAGACAATCCAGCCTGCCACTGCCACAACGGTTGCTGTCACCAATGACAGTACGACAACTTTTGCAGGATCAGGTTTTTTCCTCAGTTCTTTTTCCTTGTTATGCAGGCGGATCAGATTACTGTCTTTTTTCTTTTTTTCTTTGACACCTTCGACCTTTTTCTGTGCCTCGAACAGTGACAGGTCATAAGCTGCTCCGTTTAACTTATCACGTGTCATATCATTACTCCCTTTCCGGTCAGGTTCTGCCTGTACCAATGGCATCAGGCGAACATCTATCCAAAAAATGAAATTATATTTTTTCACAACACCGCAGTTTCGCACTGCGGCTTCTCGGATTTTCCTCCAATTCTCTTTCCTCTGCTTCTGCGGGTCTGCGAAGCACGAGTCTTGCTTTCGGCCGGTTGCCGCACACGCAGATCGGAAAATCTTTCGGGCAGGTACACCCTTCGCACCATTTTGTCATTCTCTGCTTGACCATCCGATCCTCCAGCGAATGGAACGTAATGACGGCCAGTCTGCCGCCCTGCTTGAGGGAGGCAAATGCCCCGTCCAGTCCTTCAGACAGTCTGTCCAGTTCCCCGTTCACGGCGATTCTCAATGCCTGAAAGGTTTTTCTGGCAGGGTGTTTGTCATGTCTTTTAGCAGGCGGGTAAGCAGCCTTCACGATTTCCGCCAGACGCAGGGTGGTAACAACAGGTTCTTTTGTTCTTTCCCGTTCAATCGCACGGGCAATATTTTTAGCAAATTTTTCCTCGCCGTACACCGACAGGATCTTCACCAGTTCCGCAAACGGCAGTTCATTCACCAGTTCCGCCGCAGTTCTGCCGTTCTGGCTCATTCTCATATCCAAAGGAGCATCATGGTGATAGGAAAATCCTCTCTCCGCCGTATCCAGCTGGTGGGAGGACACCCCTATATCCAGCAGCACACCGTCCAGTGAGGGTATTCCCAGTTCAGAGATAATTTTGGGGATCTCCGAAAAGTTCGAGCGGATAATGGTGACATTTTCACGATGGCCGAAGCGTTCCCGCAGCACACGGATCGCATCGGGATCCTGATCAACACAAATCAGCCGTCCGTTTTTCAGTTGTGCCAGGATAGCAGCCGAGTGACCGCCGCCGCCCGCCGTGCCATCGAGGTAGATGCCGTCAGGGGCAACCTGAAGTGCCTCCATCGTCTGAGCAAGGAGGACGGGCTTATGTGAAAATTCCATTCTGCACCGCCTTACAGTTCATAGAGATCCATGACTTCCAGCACCTGACTTTCGGCAAGTGCTTCGTTATATGCTTCCCAACGCTGTGCATCCCATATTTCCGCCACAGAACCGGTGCCGATAATCACGACATCCTTTTGCAGACAAGCATGATCCCTGAGTACCTGCGGCAGCAGGACTCTTCCCTGTTTATCGGGTACCAGTTCTGCCGCACCCGAAAAGAGGAAGCGTCGGACATCTTTCGTTTTAGAAGAAGGGAGTGCTGCGATTTTTTCTCCCAGTGTCTCCCAGGCTTCTTTTGACATCACGGTAACGGACGCATCCGTTCCCTTGGTGGCATAGAATACTTCGCCAAGTTCCTCACGGAACTTGGCCGGAATGATGACTCTGCCCTTGGCATCGATATTATGCTGATAGGATCCGATCAACATTCCCTCACCACCGTTTTTTGGGGCAGAAAATACACATCCCGCCACAATCTGGCACAATGTGCATCCATTCCACCACCTAATGTATTTATTATAAATTATTACATCCGAAAATGCAAGTCATTTGCCAACTTTTTTCTATGAAAAATACCTATAATTCTCTGTTATAGTTTTTGCAACTTGCTAAAATAATTTGACGCAAATGATGGCTTGGTCGGAAATTTTAGAAAAAATTGCACAATTTTGTCTGTCGGATTTCGTGATGTATATTGCAGCCGATCCGGCAAATAATAAGCAGGGTGATGTAAGGTGCAGTATCTCAATGCATTTATAGTGGGAGGGCTGTTTTGCACAGCGGCACAACTGCTGATTGACAAGACCAAGCTCACACCGGCTCGCATTTTAGTGGTGTATGTCGTAGCAGGCGTGCTGTTCACGGCACTGGGCATTTATCAGCCGCTTGTTGATTTTGCCGGAGCAGGAGCCACGGTTCCCCTGACGGGTTTCGGTTATGCACTGGCAAAGGGTGTGGAAGAGAGCATTGGCCGAGATGGCTGGCTCGGTATGTTCAGCGGCGGTCTGAGTGCGTGTGCGGCAGGCATTTCGGCTGCGGTTTTTTTCGGACTCTTCATGGCACTGCTCAAAAAGCCGTCCTCCAAATAAAAGATACCCATACAGCGATGTATGGGTATTTTTGTTTGCCGTGGGGCATATAACAGACACAGGGGGCGATTTATGGATACGGTAGAAATCATTGTCAAATACAATGGGGATATTGTTGCTGCTGCACAGCGTGTCAATGCCTCGGCGGAGATCCTTTCACAGGATTATGCGGTCATTACCATCGACAGGGGACGCATTAACGAGCTGTATGCCTTTTCCGAGATCGAGGACATTGAATTTCCCAAACGTCTCTTTCTGGCAGAAAGCTTCCATCTGACTTCCTCCTGCATCCGAGCCGTGCAGAACGACCTCACCGGCAGAGGGGTCATTGTCGGCATCATTGATTCGGGCATTGACTATACACATCCGGATTTTCTCCATGCCGACGGCACCAGCCGTATTTTGTGCCTTTGGGATCAGACCCTCGAGGGGACTCCTCCGGATGGCTTCCGTGAGGGAACGGAATATACCCGGCAGCAGCTCAATGAAGCTCTCCAAGCAGAAAATCCCTTTCTGATTGTGCCGTCCCATGATTTCAACGGCCATGGCACTGCCGTTGCCGGCATTGCCGCAGGAAACGGGGAAGGAATCGGTGTTGCCTTTGAGTCAGATCTCGTCATCGTCAAAACAGGCCAAAGGGGCAATGATTTTTTTGCCCAAAGCACCGAAATCATGCGTGCCGTCAAATACATCACCGACAAAGCCCGACAGTTTGGAAAGCCTGTTGCCATCAACATGAGCTTTGGCATGAACAGCGGTTCCCATAAAGGGGATTCCCTGTTTGAGGAATATCTTTCCGAAATGGCAGCAGAATGGAAAAATGTAATGGTCGTTCCGACAGGCAACGAGGGCGGTGCAGGACACCATTTCAGCACTGCCCTCCGCTCAGGCCAGGTAAAGGAAGTGGAATTTTTCACCGCCGCAGGCATTGAACGGTTCTACCTGTCACTGTGGAAGAATTTTGCCGACAGCTTTGCGGTAGAGCTGATCTTCCCCAACGGCATGACTTCGGGTGTCATCAACCTTGAAAACAGGCTCAAAACTGTTAGAATGGACAATATGCTTCTGACAGTCATCTACGGACAGCCCAGCCGTTATTCCACGAATCAGGAGATCTTCTTCAATCTCGAAGCATCCACGGGAACCGTGCATTCGGGACTCTGGAAGCTGCGGCTGATTCCTTCTGTCATCGTGGACGGCACGGTCGATATCTGGCTGCCAACCGTGGAGGAGGTCACGGCGGGTACCTATTTTTCCAACCCCTCCGTCACCAATACCATGACCCTCCCCGCTACCGCTCACAAAGTTATCAGGGTATCGGGCTACAATGACCGCTTAGGCAGCATTGCCGATTTTTCGGGCATGGGCATCCCGGATACCGCCCATATTCCTGACATTGCCGCTCCTGCGGTCAGTATTCTTTCGGCTCGTGCAGGGGGCGGCTATGACACCTTTACGGGAACCAGCTTTGCCGCCCCTTTTGTGACAGGTTCGGCAGCCCTGATGATGCAGTGGGGCATCGTACAGGGCAATGCCCCTTTTCTGTACGGAGAGCGTATTCGTGCCTTTTTGCGGCTGGGGGCAAGACGAACAGCAGGGGGAATCTATCCTAATCCCACGTTCGGCTACGGCACACTCTGTCTGAGCAATACCGTTTCCTACATGGAACGCTATCAATGGGGAGGTTACGGCTATGATCAATGAAGAGGATCTGCCGCTTGACGAATTTGTAAAGCTGCCGACAACCGTGGACTTTCAGGTCATCAATACCAGACGGTTCCGTGAATACATCAGTGACAAGCCTTATATCCGTGTCGGTACGCAGTTGGAAAACAGCTATGCCATCGTGTATGCCAATGAAAAATACATCCAGCGGCTGTTAGTCGATCTGGGCAGCGACTTTTTCTCTTTCTATCCCAAAATCATGTCACCGCTCGACATTCAGAGCAATGAAACAAGCGGTATTACACAAGTACTCAATCAGCCCTTCCTTGACCTGTCCGGCAGCGGGGTCATTATCGGCATCGTTGATACCGGCATTGACTTTACCAAAAAAGTCTTTCAATTCGAGGACGGCTCCACCAAAATTCTCAGTCTATGGGATCAGAGCATCGATGGTGAACGAAGCGGCAATCTGTATTTCGGCTCTACCTACAGCCGTGAACAGATCAACGAAGCTCTCCAATCGGATGCTCCCTTCACGGTTGTTCCCTCCATGGATGAAGACGGACACGGTACCTTTCTTGCCTCCGTTGCTGCGGGCAATGACAATGGGGAATATATCGGTGCCGCCCCCAGAGCCAACCTGATTGCTGTCAAGCTCAAACGTGCCAGAGATTATTATATCAACCGCTACC